>JBCCHH010000081.1:0-6838 GCA_039028855.1 Pseudomonadota bacterium
CGACGTGCTGGCCTGGTACCAGGCTCAGCCACACGTCGCGTTCAACACCATCGCCAAGTCTGCCGATGACTAATTCGACGCAACAGATCTGGCGCGATGGCCTGTGGGACAATAATCCGGGGCTGGTGCAATTGCTCGGTTTATGCCCGCTACTGGCCGTAACCAATACCGCCATCAACGGCCTCGGACTGGCGCTGGCCACGCTGTTCGTGTTGGCGCTGTCCAATCTGGCCGTATCGCTGACGCGACGCTGGCTGCAGCCCGAAATTCGCATCCCCGTGTTCGTGCTGATCATCGCCAGTCTCGTTACCGTGGTCGATCTGAGCCTGCAGGCCTGGTTTGCCGGTTTAAGCCACACGCTCGGCATTTTTATTCCGCTGATCGTCACCAACTGTACGATCCTGGCACGTGCCGAAGCGTTTGCTTCGCGCCAGCCGGTCAAACAATCGCTGATCGACGGTCTGGCCCAGGGTATTGGCTTCGGACTCGTGCTGATTGCGCTCGGCGCCATGCGCGAACTGATCGGCCAGGGCACGCTGCTGGCCGATGCGCATCTGTTATTAGGCGACTGGGCACGCAGGCTTGAACTGCAACTCCTGCCGAGCGGCTGGGGTCTGCTGCTTGCGATCCTGCCACCGGGCGCATTTATCGGGCTCAGCATGCTGGTCGCGCTGCGTCAGCGCTGGGTTTTGCGTCATCCGCCGACGCCTGTGGAACCCTCCATTTCAGAATCAAACGCATGAAACCATTGATATGAGCCGACCCATGAACCCGCAAAAGCGGGCCGAATTTTTCCGACGCTTGTCCGAACTCAATCCGAACCCGAAAACCGAGCTCGAATATTCGAGCACTTTCGAACTGCTGATCGCCGTCATCCTGTCGGCCCAGGCCACCGACGTCGGCGTCAACAAAGCTACACGCAAGCTCTACCCCGTTGCCAACACGCCTGAAGCCATCCTCGCGCTCGGCGAAGATGGCTTGAAACAATACATCCGCACGATTGGGCTATTCAACAGCAAGGCAAAAAACATCCTGCTGACCTGTCAGGCACTCATCGAGCAGCACAACAGCCAGGTACCCGACGATCGCGAGGCGCTCGAAGCTTTGCCTGGCGTTGGCCGTAAAACCGCGAATGTTGTTCTCAATACCGCCTTCGGCCAAGCGACTATGGCGGTGGATACACATATCCTGCGGGTATCGAATCGCACGGGCATGGCACCCGGCAAAACACCGCTAGCGGTTGAGAAAGCCTTGCTCAAGCGCATACCGCAGGAATTTCTGGTGGATGCCCATCACTGGCTGATCCTGCACGGACGCTACACCTGCAAGGCGCGAAATCCAATGTGTTCGGAATGCGTAGTGTTTGATTTATGCAACTGGAAAGATCGGACGAAGTATTGAAAACAGATTTGAGCATACACGCTCAAACTTGCTTTTTTACGAATCAGTTCGTCGAAGCTGCCACATCCTTTTTTTCAGTACGCCCAGGGCTTCTTCAAAGTCAGCAAGCCCGAGGCTCCACTCTCCTTCGTCCGGATTTTCATATGGCTTGATCATCAAATGATCAAAAACCATCTTGTTGCGACAATACCCAGACAATCATGTCGTCAAAGTAGAGATCGCCTACACGCTCCTCGTAATCGATATCGCTGCCCACAGTGATCCGAAAACGTGGATTCATTCGCTAAAAATTCTCCAACTGGACCGTCCCAATACCACGATCTGGCAGTAGCACCGGAATCGACTGCTCGACTGCGTAGACCACGTTGCCATCGCGTGTAATCAGTGCCGATTTAAGCGGTGCTTCAACCGGGTCGTCATTCACATACTGTAATTCGTTCTTTTCGATCGCCTGATTAAGCTTTTTCAACCGCGCACTACCCAATGGACGCAGCGGTTCATGGCTGACCGGGCAGCACAGGATATCGAGCAGGGATTCGGGGCCGGGCATGCTGTGTCTCACAAGCGGTTCAACAGCATTGATTCTAGCCTGACTCTGCTGCAGAGTTGGGGCTTCTGCTAGTATTCGCGTCTCTGTCATACTTTTTGTTTACTCAGCCATGCCCGACCAGCCCCGCGTAGGAATCATCATGGGATCCAGCAGCGATTGGCCGACGCTTTCAGCAGCGGCCGACGCCCTTGAGCACTTTGACGTGCCGTATGAAGTTGAAGTTGTCTCGGCACATCGTACGCCGCAGAAGCTGGTCGAATATGCTTCGACCGCAGCAGGTCGTGGACTTAAAGTGATTATTGCCGGTGCCGGCGGCGCGGCACATTTGCCGGGCATGACCGCAGCGCAGACCGAGCTGCCCGTACTCGGCGTACCGGTTTCTTCTCGTGCGTTGAACGGCGTGGATTCTTTGCTCTCGATCGTGCAGATGCCACGTGGGGTGCCGGTAGGAACACTGGCCATCGGTGAAGCCGGTGCACTGAATGCCGCGCTTATGACGGTTTCGATTCTGGCGCTTGCCGATCCGACCCTGGCTGAACGTTATCGGGCATACAGACAAGCACAGACCGAGCGCGTGCTGCAGTATCCGGATCCCCGTCAGCCCGAACCAAAATGAAGATCGGCATCCTGGGTGCCGGCCAGCTTGCGCGCATGCTGGCTGAGGCAGGTATTCCGGCCGGGCTGGAATTCATGTTTCTCGATCCAGCCGCTACGCCGAGTGCGGCACGCCTGGGCCAGCATATTCAATGCGACTGGCAGGACGCGGCCAGCCTACACACACTGGCCGATTGCGATGTTGTGACCTGCGATTTCGAGAACGTGCCGGCCAGTGTGCTGGCGCAGTTGGCCCAGCAAACGATCGTACGACCCTCAGCGCTGGCCTTTGAAGTAGCGCAGGATCGGCTGATTGAAAAGCAGCGATTCGAAAATCTGGGCCTGGCCACGCCCGGCTATCGGGCGATTAATTCACGACCTGATCTGGTTGCAGCGGTCGAGCAACTGGGCCTGCCAGCTGTGCTTAAAACGCGTCGCTTCGGCTACGACGGCAAGGGTCAGTTCGTGCTGCGGCAGTTTGAAGATCTGGAACTGGCCTGGCAGGCATTATCGGAACATGCGCTGATTCTGGAGCAGTGGGTGCCGTTCGATTACGAATGCGCAATCACGGCCGCGCGCAACGCGGCTGGTGACGTGTGCTGTTACCCGCTGAGCACGACCTATCACGAACAGGGCATTCTGCGTTTTGCACTGGCTGGTACGGCCCGGCCTGCGCTGCAGTCCGAAGCAGAAGCGGCGATTCGGCGGCTCATGGATGATCTCGACTACATCGGCTGCATGACCTTGGAACTGTTTGTCAAGGGTGATCGGATTCTGGCCAACGAATTTGCTCCGCGCGTGCACAACTCGGCCCACTGGACGATTCAAGGCGTGATCTGCTCGCAGTTCGAGAATCACCTGCGCGCTGTGTGCGACTGGCCGCTCGGTGCGACCACATCGCGCGGGCCGGCGCTGATGATCAATTTCATCGGCCAGATGCCCGAGCCGCAGCCCTGGCTCAAGATTCCGGGTTTGAGCTGGCATGACTATAACAAGTCGGCCAGACCAGGCCGCAAAGTCGGACATGCGACGCTGGTTGCCCACGGACCCGAATCATTTCAGGCATCGCTGACGCAACTAAAACCGTTGTTCGATGCCCGTCTGCGCTCGGCGATCGAGCACCTGCGCTGACACGATTTACGCGGCGACTTCTTCCGGGGCAAACATCACCAGATGATCGGCCTCCAGCCTGATGCCGATGGTTTCGCCCTCCTCGTGATTCTCGTGGCTGGTAAACAGCGCACCGACCCGTTCGCCGTTTTCTAACTGAAGCTGATACAGAATGTTCGCACCCTGGAACTGTCGGCTGATGACACGAGCACGACAGCCCTCGGCATCGGGCTGAATATCGTCGGGTCGGATCAATAAATCGAGCGGCGCACCCTCGTTCATCTGACCTTCGCTGTGCGGCCAGGGCGACGAACCCAGCACATGATGTAAGCGGCCGTTTCGCACTCGCGCGCGAATATAGGCGCCGCGGCCGGTAAAGCTCGCCACAGTACGGTTGAGCGGGCGGTGATACAACTCATACGGATCGCCCCACTGCAGCAAATGGCCATCGTGCATAAGCCCGATCTGATCGGCCAGCGCAAACGCTTCCATCTGGTCATGCGTGACCAGCAGTGTAGCCGTTCCGCGGCGGGTCAGCAGCGTGCGAATATCCAGTCCCATCTGACGGCGCAGACCGGTATCGAGATTCGAAAACGGTTCGTCCATCAGCAGCACGGCCGGTTCGGGCGCGAGCGCACGTGCCAGCGCCACACGCTGCTGCTGGCCACCGGAAAGTTCGTGCGGATAGCGCTGGTCGAGCCCGGTTAAACCGGTCAGCTCGAGCAGTTCCGCGACGATTCGCCTGCGTTGTCGCGTAGTTTGTTTGCGGATGCCGAATTCGATGTTGGCAAATACGGTCAGATGCGGGAACAGTGCATGATCCTGAAACACCATACCGACACTGCGCTGCTCGGGCGGAATAACGATATCCGGTCCACTCACGGAGCGTCCGTTGATGCGAATTTCGCCGACCGCCAGCGGCTCGAAGCCGGCAATGGCGCGCAGTGTTGTCGTTTTGCCGCAGCCCGATGCACCGAGCAAACAGCCGATTTGCCCGGCATCAAGCGCGAAACTCAAATTCTCAACCACAGGCACATCGCCATAGCCGAGCACGATTTGATCGACTTCCAATCGCATGATTCGACTACACCGCTTCGGCGTTAATGCCGGCAACGACAGTGTCGACAATCTGCTCGGCCTGGGCCTGATCGATAATCAGCGGTGGCAATAACCGAATCACCGTGTCGCGCGTAACGTTGATAACGACATGATGCTCAAGCGCGAAGTCGCGTACATCGGCGGCCGGGTCGTGCAGTTCGATACCAATCATGAGTCCGCGGCCGCGAATATCGGCTACCCGCGGATGATCCGACAGCGATTCCCTGAATCGCGCCAGCATCGCCTCACCCGTTGCGCGGGCGCGGTTGACCAGATCCAGCTCATCCATGCGCGCCAGCACCGTCAATGCGGCGCGACAGGCCATCGGCGAGCCGCCAAAGGTGCTGCCATGACTGCCTGGAGTCAGGGTCTCGGCCGCTGCACCGCTACCGATACAGGCCGCGACCGGGATGCCGTTGCCGAGCGCCTTGGCCGTGGTCAACAAGTCGGGACGGCTGTCGGCCTCATGCTGATGCGCCCAGTTTTTGCCCGTGCGGTTCAGTCCGCACTGAATCTCATCGAAAACCAACAGCGCGCCGTGTCGGTCGCAAATCGTGCGCAAGGCCTGCAAATAGCCTAATTGCGGCACACACACCCCACCCTCGCCCTGAATCGGTTCAAGCAGCACCGCAACGATGTCGGCATTTTTAGTCAGCAAGGCATCAATAGCATCTGCGTCGCCAAAAGCCACGCGGGCAAAGCCGGGCAGCAAGGGACTGAAACCCTGCTGCAGCTTACCGGGCGCCGATGCGCTGATCGCGCCGAGCGTGCGCCCATGAAACGCGCCGTCGACGCATAGAATCTGCGGCTTTTCGATACCGCGCGAGTGACCGTGATGGCGGGCAATCTTGATTGCGCATTCAATCGCCTCGGCACCCGTGTTGGTGATGAAGGCTTTATCCATATAAGCCGATTGACACAGCCGCTCGGCCAGTTGCTCCTGCAAACGGATATGGCCCAGATTCGCAGTGTGGATCAGCGTGGCGGACTGATTGGCAATGGCCTCGGCCAGCACCGGATCGGCATGACCCAGATTGCATACGCCGATGCCGCTGATGGAGTCCAGGTACTGATGACCCTGTTCATCGAACAGCCACGCGCCCTGGCCGCGCACGAAGGCAACCGGCATGCGGGCGTAGGTATTCATAAGGAAATTTCCGCTCATCGCAATATTGTACGTGCGCGACTGAGGGGAAACGAATGTGCTGCAATGGTAAACCGCGGTTCCGCCGGAAGGCCGGCGAAGCCGTTGAAACGATAATTAAGGAATGAGAAAAGTACTCAGCCGTTCATCTGGCCGGCAACGAATTCCCAGTTGACCAGATTCCAGAAGGCTTCAACATACTTGGGTCGGGCGTTGCGGTAATCGACGTAGTAGGCATGCTCCCACACGTCACAGGTCAACAGCGGCGTGGCTTCGCCAGTCAGCGGCGTTTCAGCGTTCGAGGTCGAAACCAGTGCCAGTGTGCCGTCCGGATTCTGCACCAGCCAGGCCCAGCCTGAACCGAAGGTGTTGATCGCGGTTTCGGTGAAATGGTCACGGAAAGCTTCGAACGAGCCGAAGTCGCGCACAATCGCATCGGCCAGTGCACCGCTTGGCTCGCCGCCACCGTTCGGGCTTAGGCAATTCCAGTAAAAAGTATGGTTCCAGATCTGAGCCGCGTTATTGAAGATGCCGCCAGAGCTCGAGCGGATGATTTCCTCCAGGCTCTTGTCGGCATGCTCGGTGCCTTCGATCTGACCGTTGAGCTTGTCGACATAGGTCTGATGATGCTTGCCGTAGTGATAATCGAGCGTCTCGGCAGAAATATGCGGTGCCAGCGCGTCGCGTGCATACGGTAATTCGGGCAAAGTAAACGACATCGTTCAACTCCTAAAGATGATGGATGAAAAGCGTTGAAAACTGGTTTGCGGCTACGCCGTTTGCGCGTTACCGGCTTGAATAATCTTGTCCAAAAAGATAATAACGCAGCCTGAAAAATCAAGGCTGAGCGATTCTCATTTGCGCGAGATTGACCTAGGTATGGAGTATATCGGTGCTGTCGTGATGACGAGCACAAGTCATCCGAACGTCAGCTCTTGGCC
>JBCCHH010000082.1:0-6736 GCA_039028855.1 Pseudomonadota bacterium
CGAACGGCACCATGGCCCAGACATGCTCCAGCCCCAGTGCATTGCGCACCTTCAGCAAGGCTTGGCACTCGAGTTCGAAGGAGGGCTTGAACTGATCGTCGACATAACGCGACGCACCGCGCCATCCGATCATCGGGTTGTCTTCGTCCGGCTCGTAGGCGTCGCCGCCGATCAGGTTGGCGTACTCGTTCGACTTGAAGTCGGACAGGCGTACGATCACCGCATTCGGGCCGAACGGCGCGGCAATCGTCGCGATGCCTTCGACCAGGCGCTCGACGTAGTAATTGACCGGATCGCCATAACCCGCCGTGCGGCGGTCGATCTCGGCTTTGAGTTCCGGCGTCTGGCGATCGTATTCGAGCAGCGCGCGCGGATGAATGCCGATCATGCGGTTGATGATGAATTCCAGTCGCGCCAGGCCGATGCCGTGGTTCGGAATCTGGGCGAAATCGAACGCGCGGTCCGGGTTGGCTACGTTCATCATGACTTTCAGCGGTGCCGGCGGCATTTCCTCGAGTTTGTCTTCGGTTACGCTGAACTTGAGCGCGCCGGCGTACACGCGCCCGGTATCGCCTTCAGCGCAGGAAACGGTAACCGGATCGCCATGCGGTACGCGCTCGGTCGCATCGCCACAGCCGACCACGGCCGGAATGCCCAGTTCGCGCGCGATGATCGCGGCATGGCAGGTGCGGCCGCCGCGGTTGGTGACGATGGCCGAAGCGCGCTTCATAATCGGTTCCCAGTCCGGGTCGGTCATGTCGGTAATCAGCACGTCGCCGGCTTCGACTTCATGCATTTGCGACAGGCTTTCGATCACGCGCGCATGGCCCTGACCGATGCGCTGGCCGATCGAACGACCCTCGGTCAATACATCGCCGGTTTGTTCCAGCTTGAAGCGCTCCATGACCTGGCCTGAACGGCTTTTGACCGTTTCCGGTCGTGCCTGCAGAATGAAGATTTCGCCGGTGTTGCCGTCCTTGCCCCATTCGATGTCCATCGGTCGCTGGTAGTGCTTTTCGATCGTCACGGCCATCTGGCCGAGCTGCTCGGCATCATGATCGGTAATCGAGAACGCATTTTTTAGCGTTTCGGGCGTCTGTTCGGTCAACACACCGCCGTTTTCGGCATAGATCATGCGCGTGGCTTTGGTGCCGAGGTTACGGCGCAGGATCGAGCGCTTGTCTGTGCCGATATTGCCCTTGAACAGATAAAATTCGTCCGGGTTGACCGCGCCCTGGACCACACTTTCACCGAGCCCGTAGCTGGAGGTGATAAACACCGCGCCGCGATAGCCCGATTCGGTATCGAGGGTGAACAATACGCCGGCCGAGCCGGTGTCCGAACGCACCATGAGCTGAATACCGGCTGACAGCGCCACTTCCTCGTGCGCGAAGCCGTGGTGCACGCGGTAGGCGATCGCGCGGTCGTTGTACAGGCTGGCGAAAACCAGATGAATCTTGGCCAGTACATCGTCCAGGCCGCGTACGTTCAGAAACGTTTCCTGCTGGCCGGCAAACGAAGCATCCGGCAGGTCCTCGGCTGTGGCGGAGGAGCGCACCGCAACCGATACATCCTCGCCGTAGCGCCGCTGCATTTCGGCCCAGGCCTTGATCACGGCCTGATTCAAAGCCTCCGGTAGCGGCGTGTCGGTAATCCACTGGCGAATTTCGCCACCGGCCGCGGCTAAAGCACGTACATCTTCGATATCCAGCGATTTCAGGCGAGCGGCGATTTTCGTATCGAGGCCGGTTTCAGCCAGAAAATCCCGGTAGGCCTGGGCTGTGGTCGCGAAACCGCCGGGTACGTTCACGCCCAGCCCCGAAAGGTTGGAGATCATTTCACCCAGCGAGGCGTTCTTGCCGCCAACCTGATTCAAGTCCGACATGCCTAGCTGGTCCAGCCAGTGGATATACTCAGTCACGATGGTTGATTCCTGTGTTTGTAGTAGGGAAACTCTGCGTAACTATACATGGCGCAAAAGGCTGCAACGATTGATTTTCTCAATGTTTGCGCGAATGTAGCGATTGCCCTGATCGGCAAGCCTACCGCCGCGCAGATTTGGCCACAAAATCGGCCCGAATGATCAATTCGTTTGCAGCGATTACGATGTATAGTTATCCAAAAATTCCCTGCATCCAGCGTAATACTATTTCATTTTTACGCTGCGTTGATGTAGTTTTGATTTCTCCGGCCGCTTAGTGCCGGAAATCTTCGCCACAAGCTGATTTTTATGAGACGAACCGTACTGTTTATTTCCGACGGCACTGCGATTACCGCGGAAACCTTCGGCCACAGCCTGCTGACGCAGTTTTCGGGCACTGAATTCCGTCAAATTCGTCTGCCGTTTGTGGATACCGAGGAAAAGGCGCGTGATGCGGTCGAGTTGATCAATCGTGCCTCCGATGCCGATGATGCCCGCGCCCTGGTGTTCAACACGATTGTCGACAAGGAGGTCGGTGCGGTACTGAACGAAAGCAAAGGCCACGTGTTAGATATGTTCGGCACGTTTCTGCCGCCGCTTGAGGAAATTCTCGGTACAGCCCGTTCCTCATCGGTTGGCCAGGCGCATGGTATTCGTGACAGTCATGAATACGAAGACCGTATGGAAGCGACCAACTACGCCCTGACCCACGACGATGGCATCAGCAAGCGCATGGACGAGGCCGATGTGATTCTGGTTGGCGTGTCGCGATCGGGCAAAACGCCGACTTGTCTGTACATGGCCTTGCATTTTGGGATAAAAGCCGCAAACTATCCGTTAACGGAAGAAGATCTGGAAAAACCCAGGCTGCCTGATTTTTTGCGCAAGCATAAAAACAAGCTGTTTGGTTTAAGCATCGAAGCGGAGCGTTTGTCGGAAATTCGTCAAACCCGCCGACCCGATAGCCGCTACGCTTCGATGAAGCAATGCCGCTACGAAGTGAATGCAGCCGAGGCGTTGCTGCGTTCCGAGGGGGTGCCCATGCTCGGCTCAACCAACGCCTCGGTTGAAGAACTGGGCAGCCGGATTCTACTAGAACTGGGCCTGCAGCGAGATCTTTTTTGAACCTTAAATTTTTCGATTTGTCAAGAATCGGAATTCTTGTAATGCTGTGATATTCTGGCTGACCAATGCTAACTCGACTCCGAAATCCGAATTCGTTATCCCGCGTTATTGCGCGGCGTTTGCCGAACCTTCACTCCGGCGTTTTTCATGCGCTGAACGTGCTGATGCCGGAAGAATTGGCGCGTAGCGATTTGCTGGTTTCCAAGGTCGACGGCGCGCCTGATTTGTACATGCGCGTGCTTGAACGGCATAACTACACCACCTTCCTGCAGCTGACCTATCTGCTCGGTGCCGGCCGCGAACAGCAGCCGAATGCGCATATTCGTGTGTATCACGATGCGCGCATGGCGGAGGCGACTTCATTCTCGCCACAGCAGGGTATCGAACGCCTGGCCGGGCCTGAGCTGCCGGCGCGCGGTCTGGTCGAGCGAAGCTGGCGCATGAATCGTGCCTTGCTCAAATGGCTCGAACATCTGTTGGCCGAAGGACACAGCGCGCAAACCATGCGCGCGGCCGAAGATATTGTCGGCCTGCCCGAGCCGGATCCGATTCCTGCCGAAATTCTGGACGAGGCGCGCGCAGATTAACTCTCTGCAAATCATGCTTCAGCGAAAAGCCACCTTGCGGTGGCTTTTTAGTTTCAGTTCAGCCTGTTTGCCAACGAGTTTGATCAATCACCTGCAGTTGCTTGGCAGAATCCAGCGCCAGCAATTTCATCTCGACCGAATAGCGCTTTCGGTCGGATTCAGCCGATAGCGGAAGGACTTCAAACAGTCGCGCAGATGCCGGCAGGTCGTGGCCGCTGGATGAGGCCGATGCCGTGCAGAATACGGGTAGCGTCTGGCCGCTGCTCAACTTCAACTCATGCTGCTGATTGCGGTGCAAATGGCCGTGTAGCACAAGATCGGCGCCGCTTTGTTTAAGCAACTCGGCTAATTCCTTAACATCCTGCAGCCCTTTGCGCCGGTTGCTCAAACCCGGCAGCGGCGGGTGATGAAGCATGATTACCCTGAATCGGTCATTGAGCTGATTCAATTTCGATTTGAGCCTCTGTAGCAGCTCACGTCCGAGTTTGCCCGAAGCCAGCAGCGGTGCGGTTGGCAGCGAAGAGTTCAGTCCGATGACGGCGACAGATCCAAAATCGATCTGGGTCGGCCAGCTTGTCGATCCAGGAGAGAAGTGCAAGAAATCCGACCAGTGCCGATGCGCCGCTTTAATTGAGTCACTTGCAAACAGATCGTGATTGCCCGGTACCAGCAGCACCTCGGCTTTTTCTCGCAGCGACGTTAACCAATCGGCGGCCTCGATCATTTCCTGCTCCAGGCCGATCTGGCACAAATCGCCGGTTACGGCAAAAAGGTCGGGCTGATATCGCTTGAGTTGGTCGACCAGCAAATCCAGCGTTTCACGCCGATGATGAAAGCGCCGCTTACGCCGCCACGATAACCAGCTCAGCCAGCGCTTGCCGGCGGTAAGGCCGGGCCGCCAGTCGCTCAAGTCGGTCAGATGGGGGTCGGTCAGGTGGATCAATCGCATGGTGAAATTTTAACCGCATCGAGCCCGTTTAGGACAAAGTGATTTATAATACCGATGAGAATTCAATCACTTAATAACATAAAGCAATTATTCGTATGTTTCTTGATTATGATCGGCTCGCCCAATTCAACGGCGAACAATTCCGTAGCACACAGCCGTATCCGTGGTTAAATCCGGCCGGCGCGCTGACCGATGAAAGTTTCGAGACGCTGGTTGAACATCTGCCTCCAGTCGGTCAGTTCAAGAAAGTGTTCGGTCGTAGCCGCAAGCACGGTCAACAAAGCCACGACCGCTATGCGCTCGAGTGGCATAAGGACCTCGACCTGCACGAAAGCTGGAAAGCCTTTATCGATGAATTGCATGGGCCGGACTATCGCGCGTTTTTAACCAACATGATCGGGCACAATCAGTACAGCCTGAAATTTCACTTCCACTACACACCGAACGGCTGCTCGGTCTCGCCGCACTGCGATGCGGTTTGGAAACTCGGTTCGCATATTTTTTACCTGAACACCGAAAACGACTGGAACCCCGAGTGGGGCGGCGAAACCCAGGTACTCAACGACCACGGCAAATTCTCCAACCGTTCGGCGCCCGAGTTTGAAGATTTTGACGAAGCGCTGAGTTCCGAATCGCTCGGCAACCGCAGCTTGCTGTTTATCCGCTCCGGCAATTCCTGGCACGGCGTCAAGCCAATCGACTGCCCCGAAGGTAATCTGCGTAAGGTGTTTATCGTCGTGATCAATAACGACAAGCCCTGGTATTGGCTGCGAAGCAAGCTGAAGATCTAGCTTTTACTGTAGTTTTGCGGACTGAAAAACTAATCAGGAACCGCAGATTACGCGGATTTCGCAGATAAAAAGCAAAGGCATCAGTCAGAATCGATAATAGGCAGTTACAGCATCTTTTGCGTTTTTGATTTTAATCTGCGCATATCTGCGTAATCTGCGGTTAACTAACACGTTTTACGGTTTGTGATCCGAAATATCGGTTTTAGGGGCTTTGCGCATTGCTAACATCAGGAATCTTGGCCTGAGATTGCCCGGGATGCCGCGTACCAGCGGTGATCGCAGTAGTCGACCCAGCATTTTTCGTTTTCCTAGCTCTTTGTGCGCCTGCCAGCAGTTCAGCGCCCATAAAGCACCAAGCACGCGATGAAATGCCGGTTTCGGCATTGCCATATGCTTAAGGTTGGCCTGTTTCAACCGGCATAGCCAGGCCTCGGCCCATTCGAGATAGTCCAGCGTTTCGTCCCTGCGGTCCGAGCGGCGGGTCAGGGCATGGTGACGTTCCAGATCCTGCTCGGTCGCATCGATATTGACCCTGTTCAGTAGATACCAATAAATCGCCATCTTACGGTTCTTGCCCAAATCACCGGTCTGGCCGGTGAACCGACCGGGATGCTCGCGACCGCAGACGAGAATGTCGGGCAGGTTGGCCATGTTTTGTTCGCCGACCATGCGGCTATGCAGATCGTAATCCTGGCAGCGCGGAAAATCAGTGTCATAGCCGTACTCGCGCAGAATTTCGGTTCGCGCCATGATGGTGCGATTGACCAGCGGACAGTGAAACAGCATGTGCGCGTGGATGTCATCTGGCTGCAGCGGTTGTCGACGGATTCTGTCGAGCATAATGCCATGCTGATCCATAAAACTGCACCAACTTCCGACCTGGGCGATCGCTGGATTGGCATCGAGAAACGCGACCTGTTTCTGCAGCCGTTCTGGATAGGCGTGATCGTCGCTGTCCAGCAGGGCGATGTATTCTCCGCGCGCCAACTCCAGTCCGCGGTTGCGCGTAGCTGGGATACCTTGGTTGGTGCCGTTGCGCTCGATGCGGATGCGCGGGTCCCGATAGCGTTGCAACACTTCGACCGTATCGTCCGTTGAGCCGTCGTCGACAATCAACAGTTCGAAACCGCCGAAGGTTTGCGCGAGTATGCTGTTGACCGCGACGCACACGTAGTCGGAGCGGTTGTGCACAGGGATAAACACGGTTACTTTGGGCTTGACGGACATGATGAGCGGATGTCGAACAAATAGCCGATCATGCTACCATCGTTCGGCTTGAAAACCGTGTGCGCTGTTGTATTGCAGAGCAATCTATCCAGCCGTTTTGAAAGCCTGATCTGAATGACCGTTGTTATGAAAAGAA
>JBCCHH010000083.1:0-6719 GCA_039028855.1 Pseudomonadota bacterium
GCGGCCCAGATGATCCCAGTGCGCCACATAGATCACACCTTCGTCCGGCCGTTCGTTACCTGGAATCTTGGCCAGCACGTTATAGGACAAACCTTCGCGCACCGAATTACGTGCGCTGGCGCTGACCGTCATGTCCATGGGCACGGCTTCAAAACCAGGCTCGGCAGCAGCGGATTTCATTTCGTGATAGTCCATGCCGGCCTGGCTAAATAACGTTTCGGCGCCTTCGAGATTGATCCAGCCTTCGAGCGTCAGCACCGGTGCATCGCTGGCCTCGGACAGCTTGAAGTCGGCGCCCGACCATGAGTTGATGACGACCTCCCACGGATACGAAGCCGGTTCGGTCTCATGCACGATAATGGCGGCGGCTGCGCCCTGGCGTGCGGCTTCCTCATATTTGTAGGTCCAGCGGCCGTAGAAGGTCATCGCACGGCCGTTGAACAGCTCGCCCTCGGGCTTGGCATAGCCCGGGTCGTTGACCAGCATGACCACAGTCTTGCCCTCGACATCGAGCCCGGCATAGTCATTCCAGTTGTACTCGGGCGCGACCACGCCGTAGCCGACGAATATCAGCTCGGAGTTCTCAATGGCTTTCAGTTCGGTGCCAAGTTGCGTGCTGCCGATGATCGCCTGTTCGGGGTAAGTCAGTTCAAACGTCTCGTCGTCGTTCTGAATGGCCAGGTTCGAGCGCTCCTGATTGGTCAGTTCGACCATGCCTACCGGCTGTAGATAGCTATCACCGTAGCCCGGCATCAGGCCGACTTCGGCAAACTTTTCGACCAGAAAATCCAGCGTCATCTCCTCGCCGGCTGAACCGGGCGCGCGGCCTTCAAATTCATTCGAGGCCAGCGTCGACATTTCCTGCATGAAGCGATCGGTATCGAACTCGGCCACCGCTTGTGGTGGGCTGATTGTGTCAGTTCCAACCACAGTTTCGGCAGCCGCAGGTGCCGTAGCATTGGTTTCGGTGTTATCTGTTGGCGCCGGGTCTTGCCGGCAGGCGGTGAGAAGCATCGCCAGCAGGGCGATCAGGGCAATACGGAACATGGTTTATCTCCGGGAAGTTTTCTATGGTTCTTTCCGATTCTAACCTGAATGCCCGATTGTTCAGACTGCGTAAGTTTGATGGCCATAGGCAAATGATGCGTACCGACTTTATTTTTCTGTCGTTCTTTGCGGCGGATACTGATCACGGTCGCATCAATCGCAAATCGCCCAAAATCAGAATCAAAGTCATAGGCATAATGCACACAAGCATAGGTAAAGTACAGTTTTGCTAAATCAAAACAATGAAATTTTCCATTAGCAAGCGATGCGATTGTGCACGTCGTGGTCGGCTTGTATTTGAGCGCGGCTCGGTCGAAACGCCGGCGTTTATGCCGGTCGGCACCTACGGCACGGTCAAGGCGATGACGCCGGAGGAGCTGCGCGGTGTCGGGGCCGAGATTATTCTCGGCAATACTTTTCATTTGATGCTTCGACCGGGCACGGATGTGATCGAAGCGCATGGTGATCTGCACGATTTCATGCACTGGAACGGGCCGATTCTGACCGATTCGGGCGGTTTTCAGGTCTGGAGCCTGGCTGAACTGCGCAAAATTGACGAACAGGGCGTGACGTTTGCATCACCGGTGGACGGCAGCAAAATTTTCCTCGGGCCGGAAGAGTCGATGGCGGTACAGCAGAAGCTCGGCTCGGACATCATCATGATCTTTGATGAATGCACGCCATACCCGGCCGAGCACAGCCAAGCGGCTGATTCGATGCGGCTCTCGCTGCGCTGGGCGGCGCGTTCGAAGCAGGCCCATGGCGACCATGCCGCCGCGTTGTTCGGTATTGTCCAGGGCGGTATGTACGACGATTTACGTCAGGAATCGGCCGCCGGGCTGATCGAGATCGGTTTCGATGGCTATGCGATTGGTGGACTAAGCGTCGGTGAGCCTGAACAAGAGCGGATCAGGGTGCTCGAAGCCACATGCCCGCATCTGCCTGAAGACGCACCGCGCTATTTAATGGGCGTCGGTCGGCCTGAAGACATTGTCGAAGCCGTACTGCGCGGTGTGGATATGTTTGACTGCGTGATGCCGACCCGCAACGCGCGCAACGGACATCTGTTCACGCGTTTTGGTGATATCAAGATTCGCAACGCCCGCTACCGGGCCGATACGCGTCCGCTCGACGAATCCTGCAATTGCTATACCTGCCGCAACTATTCGCGTGCGTATTTACGCCATCTGCATCGCTTCTATGAATTTCAGGGTGCACGGCTGGCGACGATTCATAATCTGTACTACTACCAGCAGCTCATGCGCGAGCTGCGTAATGCCATTGAGTGCGATGAGCTGGATGCGTACGTGCGCCAGTTTTATTCCGACCGTCAGCGTGGTATTGAGTAAATGATGGACGCCTCGACCCAGCCGGTCGAAGTGGTGGCCGGTGTTATTCGGGATGCACAAGGCCGGGTGCTGGTCAGTCGGCGTCCGCCGGGTCGCCATCTTGAAAACCTGTGGGAATTCCCGGGCGGCAAGCGTGAGCCGGGTGAATCGCATGCTCATGCGCTGCAGCGGGAGTTGCAGGAAGAACTGGGTATTGACAGCGTTCAATGCCAGCCGCTGGTCTCAGTGACGCATCACTACCCGGAAAAAACCATCCGACTGTGGTTGTTTGAAGTTACCGAATATGCACAGGAACCCTACGGCCGCGAAGGTCAGGACGTTCAGTGGGTGCCGGTGGCGAAGCTGGCCGAGCTGGAACTACCCGCGGCGGATCGCCCGCTGGTTAAGGTGCTGCCACTTGACGGACGCTATGCGATTTCACTCGACCCGACTGCGTTTGAAAGCAGGTCGGCATTTTTCGCCCGCTGGCAGGCGTGTCTTCAGTCCGGCTTTCGTTTGTTGCGTCTTCGTGCGCAAGGCGATGGCCTGCAGCGTATTCGCGACTGGCTGCCCGAGCTGAATGCGATGACGCATGCGCACGATGCCCGCTGGCTGGTTTCCGGAAACCTGGCCGACTGTCTGGCGGCACCGGCCGACGGGATTCATCTGAACCGCCATCAGCTCAGCGGCTTGACGCAGCGTCCGGTTCCCAATGAAAAACTGCTGGCTGCGTCGTGTCACAACACGGCGGAAATTGAGCAGGCTGAAATCATTGACGCTGATTTTGTTTTGCTGTCTCCGGTCCAGAATACGCCGAGCCATCCGCAGGCTCAGGGCATGGGCTGGGATCGCTTTTCTGAACAGGTTGCCGAATCGCCGTTACCGGTCTTTGCCCTCGGCGGCCTGCAGCCACAGGATCTGGACCGCGCCCGTTCGCTTGGTGCGTTCGGCGTGGCCGGCATCTCCAACTTCGGCTGGTCACGATGAAGATCCACGAGGCAAAAGCCAGAACACTGCCCTTGCGCGAGCTGCAGCGACCGGCATCCGGTCAGGTCCACGTCTGGTTTGTACAGCTTCAGAATCTGCCGGTGATGGAAGTCACGGCACCTGATGATCTCAAGGCGCGTCTGAGTCAGCGTCGCATGGGCCAGAAATTTCTGCTGCGGCTCCTGCTCGGCGCGTATCTGGGTGTTCCGGGCCGCTCGATTCAAATGGCGACCAATCCAAGCGGCAAGCCCGCGCTGGCCGGTGACTGGGCGAATTCAGGGCTGAGCTTCAATCTTTCGCACGCCGGCGACTGGCTAGTGATTGCCGTTGCCGATTCGGTTGCGGTCGGTATCGATATCGAATCCAGTCAGCGAAGCCTGCGTTGGCGCAAGCTGTCGCGCCGCTATTTCAGCGCGGCCGAAGCCGACTGGCTGGATGCGATGGATGATGTGGAAGGTGCGCTGCAGTTCCTCAAGCACTGGACTGCGCGCGAAGCCTTGATCAAGGCGATGGGCTGCACCATCGCCGGCAATATCTCCTCGGTCGTTCTGCAAACCACGGCCACTCCGCAGATTGAATTGCTGCCGGAGGATTGGCCGACTGCAGATCATTGGCAATTGAATCTGATCGAGCATTCGCCGAACCTTATTGCACATCTAGCCTGTCCGCAGCGGCTGTCCGAGGCCCATTACTTTGAGTTGGATTTATGAGTGCCAACACACAAACACAATGCCAGCAGCGGTACGATGTCGACTGGATTTTGAGGATGCAACGGCAAAACCGCTATGACTGATTTCGGCTACCGTGAAGTAGCGCCCGAAGAGAAAACCCGGCTGGTAGGCCAGGTGTTCTCTTCCGTGGCGGATCGCTATGACATCATGAACGATCTGATGTCGCTCGGCATTCATCGGCTGTGGAAGCGGCATTTTGTTTCCGGCTGCGGCCTGCGCTCGGGCCAGAACGTGCTCGATCTGGCCGGCGGTACTGGCGATATTGCCGATTTGGTAGCCAGAAAGGTCGGGCCGAGCGGTTCGGTCTGCGTAGCCGATATCAATCACGACATGCTGACGGCAGGCCGCCGTCGCATGGACGATCGCGGGCGCGTGATTGGACTTGAATGGCTGCAGGTCAACGGCGAAGCATTGCCGTTTGCTGATCGCCAGTTCGATCATGTCACCATCGCATTTGGCCTCAGGAACTTTACCGACAAAGCTGCGGGTCTGGCCGAGATGTATCGCGTGCTCAAGCCCGGTGGGCGTGTGCATATTCTGGAGTTTTCGCAGGTCTCGCCCCAAGCGCTGGCCAAAGCCTATGATTTGTGGTCGTTCCAGGTATTGCCACGGCTCGGTCAATTCGTGGCCGACGATCGCGAAAGCTATCAATACCTGGCCGAATCGATTCGGCGGTTTCCCGATCAGGATACACTTGTGAGCATGCTCGAAGACGCCGGTTTTGAACGCGTCGGCTATGACAATCTATCCGGTGGCATCGCGGCCATGCATCGCGGCGCGCGCGTGTAATGGCGCGCTATCTCACGCCATTGCCGGGCTGGCTTGCGCGATCGATTCAGCACGTCATCAATCGCGCCGTTGCGCTCGATGAGATGGGTACCGATCAACTCAAACCGCTGCGCGAGCGCTGGCTCAAGTTCGAGCTTTCGGGCATGGAAATCGACCTGTGGTTCGGCGCCGATGAGAATGGCATGATCGTCGATGCCGAGCAGCACGAGGAAGACGTTCCCGACACCATCATCCACGGCACGCCGGGTGCGCTGATCGGCATGGCCATCCCCGAAATGGAAGGCCCCAGTCAGATCAGGATTGAAGGCGACGCGCGTTTGGCGCAGCAGTTTCAGCAGTTATTAAAAAATCTCGACCCGGATTGGGAAGCCGGTATCTCGAACTATCTTGGCGATCTGATCGGCCCGCAAGTCTATCGCATGCTCGTTGAGGCCGGTCGGTTTGGTCAGCATGCGGTCAAAACTTCGGGTGAGCAGATCAGCCACTGGCTACGCGATGAAAGCGGCTCGGTACCGAATCAGGAAGAATGGGCCGACTGGCGCGATCAGGTCGACGACTTACGTGAAGCCGTAGACCGCTTCGAGAGCCGTGTGCGCAGGCGAGCCAAGCAGCAACAGGCCGACGCATGATCCGTCGCGGCCTGCGCATGTTCAAAATCGGCGCCACCCTGGCGCGCTATCGGCTCGATGAACTCATCACCGAACTGCCGCCGCTACGCCTCGCGCGTGTGGTTCGGCTATTGCCCTGGGGCCACAAGCGCGTCAGCCAGCTTTCACGCGGGGCCCGGCTGCGCTTGGCGCTGCAGGAGTTGGGGCCGATCTATGTCAAATTCGGCCAGATATTATCAACTCGTCGTGATCTGCTGCCGCCCGATATTGCCGATGAACTGGCCGAGCTGCAGGAGACTGTGCCGCCATTTTCAGGCAGCGAAGCGCGCGACATTATTGAAGAAGAACTGGATGCCTCGGTGCAGGAATTATTTCTGTATTTTGATGAAACGCCGATGGCGTCTGCATCCATTGCGCAGGTGCATGCAGCCACGTTGAACGACGGTAGCGAAGTGGTCGTGAAAGTCGTGCGGCCCGGTATCGAGGCGCAAATTCGCGATGATCTTGAGCTGCTGATGGCGCTGGGCCGCTTAGCCCGCCGCTATCATCCCGAAGGTGAGCGCATCCGGCCCGATGAGGTCGTGCGCGAGTTTGAGCGCGTGATTTTCGATGAGCTGAACATGCAGCGCGAGGGTGCCAACGGCAGTCTGCTGAAGCGCAATTTCGAAGATTCGGACGATTTGTACATCCCGAAAATCTACTGGTCACACACGGCCGAGCGCGTACTCGTTATGGAGCGCATCGGTGGCGTGCCAGTGCGTGATATTGCAGAACTGAAACGACGCGAAGTAGACTTGGAGCGACTGGCCCGACGCGGGATTCGCGTGTTCTATCAGCAAGTGTTTCGCGATAATTTGTTTCATGCGGATATGCATCCAGGCAATATCCGGGTCGATACCAGCAACCCGGAAGACCCAACATTTATTGCGCTCGATTTCGGTATCGTTGCCAGCCTTACGCCGACCGATCTGTACTACATCGGCGAGAACTTCCTCGCCATTTTCAACCGCGATTACCGGCGCGTGGCCGAGCTGCATGTCGAAGCCTGCTGGGTGCCGGCCGATACGCGCATTGATGAAATGGAAGCCGCGGCTCGAACGGTGTGCGAGCCGAGTTTCACGCGCCCGCTTGAAGAAGTGTCCTTTGCCGAAATGGTGGTCAGCCTGTTTGAAGTGGCGCGTCGCTTCAAATTGACCATCCAGCCGCAGCTCATCATGCTGCAGAAGACC
>JBCCHH010000084.1:0-6704 GCA_039028855.1 Pseudomonadota bacterium
CAGTGGTATCAGCATTTTACTGCTGATCTGGCTATGGCAGTTGCCGCATCAAGCGCGTGCACTGCCGGTCGCGCTGATGCTGGTGTTCGGCGGCGCCGTCGGTAATCTGGTCGATCGTGTGCGGCTAGGTTATGTGGTCGACTTTATCGATATTCATGCATATGGCTGGCATTGGCCGGCGTTCAATATTGCCGATAGCGCGATTGTGATCGGCGTGATTCTGCTGCTGCTCGAAAGCCTGTTTCCGCCGCGACAGCCAGCGGATATGATTGAAAATCGCCACGAGAATGACTCGATCTGAAATCACATCAGACAGCAGCTAGGAGCTGTAACCGTGGCAAACAAAGCAGACGTTCTGATTGTAGGTGCCGGCGTGGCCGGTCTATGCACTGCTTTTTGGTTGCATGAAGCTGGCTATTCAATCAAACTTTTCGATGCTGGCGCAGTCGGTCAGGAATCCAGTTGGGCCGGTGGCGGCATCATATCGGCTGTTCCACCCTGGGCCTACCCGGAATCGATCAATCAAGGCATTGCCCGCAGTCGCGATTTATATCCTCAACTGATCGAACGACTACAGTCTGAGACCGGTATTGACTGTGAATACCAGCAATGTGGCCTGCTGTTATGCGACTGGCCGGAGGACAATGCACAACGCTGGCTGGTCAAGAACGGAATAACTGCGCAGTACGCTTCACGAGCTGAGTTTGAATCCGCGCTAAACCACCCGGATACGCCGGCCATTTTGTTGCCGGAAGTCAGCCAACTGCGCAGCCCACGCTTTGTGCGCGTACTACACCAGTGGCTGCTTCAAGCAGGTGTTGAGATCATCGCCCATACGCCTATTGAGTCGATATTGCATAGGCGCAGAAGCATCACAGGCATTCGCCTTAGTAATGGAACATCAGTCCACGCTGATCAAGTCGTGCTTGCAGCCGGTGCTTGGACTGATCGACTGCTGGCTCGATCTGGCCTGAATGGCTTCGGCATTCAACCAATGCGCGGCCAGATGTTGCTATATCGTGCCGAACCGGGTTTGATTCGACATATTGTCAACACGCCCGGAGGTTATCTGATTCCGCGCCGCGATGGCCGGATTCTCGCAGGCTCAACGGTTGAGCCAGTCGGCTTTGATCGTCGTCCGAGCTCAAGCGGCTTCGAACAGCTTCGCCGCATGGCCGAACTACTGCTGCCTGAACTCAGGCCGGATCGAATCGAACTACATTGGGCTGGCCTGCGTCCCAGCATTGCAGGCGATAAGCCGTTATGCGGACCGTATGCGGAAATCAAAGGACTATGGTTACAGTCCGGCGGCTTTCGCAATGGCCTTGGCCTGGCACCAGCCAACGCGAAATCGTTGACGAAGCAGATTGTTAATTCCGACACAAAAAAAGTAAAAATGTGAACGGCTAATATAGACCAATTGAGAGAATGCATATTTAGCGTTGTAATCTGCACGCAAGTACGTGAAAATAGTCAGAATAAAAGGCATGACACTTTAAGTAATCGGAGAATTATGATGGCGACTACGCGCGACGAACTTGAAGTCTTTCTATGGGAAGGCAAGGACAAGCGCGGCAAAACGCTCAAAGGCGAGCGTTCGGCCAAAAGCCAGACGCTGATTCGAGCCGAACTGCGCAAGCAGGGCATTACCCCATCGCGCGTGCGCAAAAAGCCCAAGCCATTGTTCGGCAGTGCAGGTAAGCGCATCAGCTCAAAAGATATTGCGGTTTTTACACGCCAGCTTGCAACCATGCTCAACGCAGGCATTCCGCTGGTACAGGCCTTCGTCATTATCGGAGCCGCGGCCGAAAACCCGAAGCTGCAAAAGCTGATCAACACGATCCGCGTCGATGTCGAATCGGGTGCCACGCTGGCCGAGGCGCTAGCCAAGCACCGAGTCTACTTCGATGAACTCTACGTTAATTTGGTCGAATCGGGCGAAAGCGCCGGCGTACTCGATCAGGTGCTCGAAAACATCGCGACCTATAAGGAGCGTATCGAATCGATTAAAGGCAAAATCAAAAAAGCCCTATTTTATCCGGCCGCTGTAGTCGCCGTTGCAATTCTTGTAACAGCTATTTTGCTGATATTTGTTATTCCACAGTTTGAAGGTATATTTCAAAATTTTGGTGCCGACTTGCCGGCATTCACACAACTGATTGTGAGTCTTTCCGAAAGCCTGCAAAGCTATGGCTGGATCTACCTTATCGTTATTGTGGGTTCCATTATGGCAATAATCGCGCTCAAAAAACGCAGTCGTGGCTTTGCCCATTTCATTGACCGCGCCAGCCTGAAAATACCGGTAATCGGAGGCGTTTTAGAAAAATCTGCTCTGTCGCGCTTCGCGCGTACTTTGGCCACCACATTCGCGGCCGGTGTTCCTCTGGTCGATGCATTAAAAACCGTAGCCGGTGCCACCGGCAACATCGTCTATTCGGATGCCACTCTGCAGATTCGTGATGACGTTGCAACCGGCCATCAGATGCAGCTTGCAATGCAGCAAACCGGCCTGTTTCCACCAATGGTGATTCAAATGACCGCAATTGGTGAAGAAGCCGGCTCACTCGATGCTATGCTGTTAAAAGTGGCCGACTTCTATGAAGAGGAAGTCAATAATACTGTCGATGCGCTGTCTAGCCTGCTGGAGCCGTTCATTATTGTGCTGGTGGGTATTATCGTCGGCGGCATCGTGATTGCGATGTATTTGCCAATCTTCCAGATGGCCTCGGTTATGTGATTAATGGATGTGCTGGTGTCGTTACACCCCGCCGTACTCTACGGTCTTACGGTTGTGCTTGGCCTGCTGGTTGGCAGTTTCCTGAATGTAGTTATCCTGCGTATGCCGGCCCGTCTTATACATGAATGGCAGTTCCAATGTCGCGAGTTGCTAAACCTCGAGCAAAGTCATGCGGACGACCCGCCCGCCAGCATAGCCACAGGCAGATCCCGCTGCCCACACTGCTCGCAGCAAATCGCCTGGTATGACAACATTCCACTGATCAGTTGGCTCATGTTACGCGGCCGCTGTCGTGTCTGTAAGGGCAGCATTTCATTACGCTACCCCGTAATTGAACTATTGACTGCCACCTTATCGGTCATCGTTATCTGGCAGCTAGGCCCGAGTACCGCCGGCCTGGCTGGTCTGGTACTGACCTGGGTACTTATTGCCGGCGCGAGCATTGATCTCGATCACAAATTACTGCCCGACCAGATCACCCTACCTCTGATCTGGTCGGGACTAATTCTAAATATTTTCGCTGTGTATACTGATCTCGAGTCCGCTGTAATCGGCGCAATCGCCGGCTATTTGATTCTTTGGCTGGTATTTCATCTGTTTCGGATCGTCACCGGTAAAGAGGGTATGGGTTATGGCGATTTCAAACTATTATCGGCAATCGGCGCCTGGTTTGGATGGCAAGTGCTGCCAAGCGTCATTTTGCTGGCTTCAGCCGTAGGGGCGATGATTGGAATTGGTTTAATTCTAGCCAAGCGCCTGGGGCGCGATGTGCCGATTGCATTTGGGCCGTTCTTGGCTGCGGCCGGATGGCTGATGATGGTTAGCGAGGGAGCGCTGGTAGATTTCTGGATGCTATTTTGACGGCTCAGTCGCATCGTTTTTATGCGCAGCGAGTCTTAACTGTACCGATCGATCATTGGCCTCACTATTTCTTTCAACTTCAAGACCAAGCACCCTCGCTGCACGCCAGGCAGGCAGCGAAAGAGAAGCAGCCATGGAAATCAATCAACTTTCCCATGACATTGCTTGTACTTCTTGCCTGAACCACAGGGGCAGGGTTCGTTGCGGCCGATCTTTCGGCTATCCCGTACAAACGTTTCAACGGCAGCCGCAGCAGGTTTTGTCTGGCCTGCGGTAGTTGCACCAGGATTGTTCAACCCTCCCGCCTCACGATGCTGAAACTCCATTGGCGCTTCGCGACGGCGCTGATTGTCAACCGCCTGCACATCGTCTTCGGATTTGACCTGAACCCGGGCAAGAATCTTGACGACTTCATGGCGCATGCGTGCAAGCATGTCAGTAAACATCTCAAAGCCTTCGCGCTTGTATTCCTGCTGCGGCTTTTTCTGCGCAAAGCCACGCAGGTGAATGCCCTTGCGCAGGTAATCCATGCTCGCCAGGTGGTCTTTCCACTGCTGGTCGAGCACATTCAGCATGACGGCTTTTTCGAAATGCAGCATTACGTCTTTGCCGGTCTGCTGTATCTTGGCGTCGAAGTGCGCATCAACGCGCTGCATAATTCGTTTGCGTAATTCTTCTTCGTCTAGATCATCGTCTTCATTGAGCCAGCGGCGGATTGGGATTTCTATACCAAACTCACCATCCAGCGCTTTTTCGAGACCCTCCGGATCCCACATTTCGTCGATCGAGTCAGGCGGTATATAACGATCGATCATGTCGACGAAGGCTTCATCGCGCAGTTCTTCGATCAGATCATGCACGTCGTCCGATTCCATGAGTTCGTCACGCTGAGCGTAAATCACGCGGCGCTGATCGTTGGCAACATCGTCGAAATCAAGCAGATTTTTACGCATGTCGAAGTTATGCGCTTCGACCTTACGCTGGGCATTTTCAATCGCCTTGGTTACCCAAGGGTGTTCGATCGCCTCACCATCGTCGACCAGCTTCTGCATCATGCCGCCCAAACGATCGGGCGCGAAGATGCGCATCAGATTATCCTCAAGCGCCAGATAAAAACGACTCGAACCCGGATCACCCTGACGACCGGAGCGCCCGCGTAGCTGGTTATCGATACGGCGCGATTCATGCCGCTCGGTGCCGATGATGTGCAGACCGCCGGCCTCGATCACCTGGTCATGGCGCTGCTGCCATTCGTCTCTAATCTTGCGAATTTTCGCTTCGTCGGCGTTATCGCCAGCCTGTGCAATTTCGGCATCCAGACTACCGCCGAGCACGATGTCGGTGCCGCGCCCGGCCATATTGGTCGCAATCGTGACTGCACCCGGCTGACCGGCCTGAGCAATGATGTGCGCTTCGCGCTCGTGCTGCTTGGCGTTGAGCACCTCATGATTAATTTTAGCTTTCTTGAGCGCCCTGGCCAGCAGCTCGGAAGTTTCAATTGAGGTGGTACCGACCAGCACCGGTTGGCCGTTTTTGCTGCAGTGCTTAATATCGTCGATCACCGCATCGAATTTTTCCTGCGTAGACTTGAACACAAGATCGGCGTTGTCGAGGCGCTGCATCGGTTTGTTGGTCGGAATTACCACCACCTCCAGCCCGTAAATGGTCTGAAATTCATACGCCTCGGTATCGGCCGTACCGGTCATGCCGGCCAGCTTTTCATATAGCCGAAAATAATTCTGGAATGTGATCGAGGCCAACGTCTGGTTCTCGCGCTGAATTGGCACGCTTTCCTTGGCTTCAATCGCCTGATGCAGACCATCAGACCAGCGCCGTCCCGGCATGGTGCGACCGGTGAACTCGTCCACGATCACCACATCGCCATCGTTGACGATGTAGTCCACATCGCGGCTGAACAGATGATGCGCGCGCAGGCAGGCATTGAGCGTATGGGTCAGGTTCAGATTCTGCGCATCGTACAGGCTGTCTTCGGGCTTGAGCAGGTCGATTTGAGTCAGTAAACGCTCCACATTGGCCATGCCCTCTTCGCTCAGGTGAATCTGCTTGGATTTCTCGTCGAGTGAAAAATCGCCCGGGCCGTCCTCTTCTTGCTGCTTTTGCAGTTTGGGCACAATGCGATTGATCTTAATGTACAGCTCCGGGCCTTCGTCGGCCGGGCCGGAAATGATCAGCGGCGTACGCGCCTCGTCGATAAGAATGGAATCGACCTCATCGACAATCGCAAAGTTCTGGCCACGCTGCACTTTCTGGTCCTTCGAGAAGGCCATGTTATCGCGCAGGTAATCAAAGCCGAATTCATTGTTCGTGCCGTAGGTGATATCGCAGGCATACGCCGCGCGCTTGGCTGCTGCCGACATGCCCGGTACTGATACACCAACGCTAAGATCCAGCGCGTGATAGATCGGGCCCATCCAGTCGGCATCGCGTCGCGCTAGGTAGTCGTTCACGGTAATCACGTGTACACCCTTGTCCGCAATCGCATTCAGATACACCGCCAGGGTCGCCACCAGTGTCTTGCCTTCACCCGTCTTCATCTCGGCGATCTTGCCCTGATGCAGCACCATGCCGCCAATTAGCTGTGAATCGAAATGACGCATATCGAGCGTGCGCACCGAAGCCTCACGGGTGACCGCAAATGCTTCGGGTAACAGATCGTCGAGCGATTCGCCGTTTTGATGGCGCTGCCTGAACTCGGCCGTCTTGCCGCGCAACGCTTCGTCCGAAAGCTGCTGAGTTTCAGCCTCCAGCTCGTTGATTTGAGAAACGTTTTTTTGCAACTGCTTAAGCAGCCGCTCGTTGCGGCTACCGACAATGCGGGTGATTAAACTCTTGAGCATTTTGATTCCAGTGTTCGATGACGTCAGTGCGCCAGCAGCTGTAAGACATTGGGGCTGTCCAGTGGTGCATCAAGCGATGCCATAATGCTCATCGCCGATACCTTTTAATCGCGTTATATTTTAGCGGATTGGATTACTCCCTGAGCTCCTCACTTTATACCATCGCTCAAACAGAGCATGGACCGCGGATGAAGGGAGAGGAGGAGCAGGAGCAGGAGGAGGAGCAGGAGCAGGAGCAGGAGGAGGAG
>JBCCHH010000085.1:0-6687 GCA_039028855.1 Pseudomonadota bacterium
ATCCAGTGCATACGTGCCGACCACGTTGTAGTGCAGCATGATGCGATCCTCTTCAGTCTCCTCGAACATATTGGTCGAGATCTGACTCAACGGCAAAGCAGCGGTAACCAGAATGCCAAAAATGGCAAAGGTCGTGATCCAACGGCGACGCAGCAGAAAGGTCAGCAGACGGCTGTACAGATTGGTCAACCGCCGCAGCCAGTTGCCCTCTTTCGGCGCTGGCGGCAGCGGCACACGGGTCAGCAGTAGCGGAATAATCGTGCGCGCAATCAGTAACGAAGCCAGCAGCGAAATGGTGATGGTATAGGCCACCTGAGCCAGGAAGATCGTGACCTGGTTCTGCGCGCCAAAAATATTTGGCAGGAACACAATGATCGTGGTCAGCGTCCCGGCTGTGACCGCCATCGCCACTTCCTGCACGCCAATCAATGTCGCACGACCAGACTGGCCCGGATAACGCAGTTTCTGCCGATAGATGCTTTCGGTCACGACCACCGAGTTGTCGACCAGCATGCCAACCGCCAGCATCAGGCCCATCATGGTCAAAATGTTCAAACTTAAACCGAGGAAGAACATGCCACCCAGCGTGATTAGAATCGCGGCCGGCACCGACAGCATGACGATGATGGTACTCGACCACTGTCGCAAAAACACATACAGCACGAACATTGACATCAAGGCGCCCATCAGTCCGGCCATGGCCAGATCCTTGAGTGATGACACTACACCCTCGGCCTGGCTGAACATGATGTACAGATCAATGCCTTGCATCTCGGGCAGTTCGTTGATGCGGTCGACTTCTTCAAGCACGAGCCGAGTAACGTCGACCAGATTGGCATCGCTTTCCTTGAACACATCTACGCCGAGGGCGAAATTGCCGTCCAGCAGACGGCCATATTCATGCGGGGGCGAAATATAACTGACCTCAGCAATATCGCTTAAGCGCAAACCCTGATTGTTGATCGGCAAGCGGCGAATTTCTTCCACGTCACGAAATTCGCCGAGTGGGTTGACACGGATGCGCTGGTTAGCCGACAGGTCATCGACAAAGCCGGCCGAGGAAGAAAAGTTGGCCGTTGCCAGGCGCGCACGCAGATCATTCAGATCGATTTGATGCGCGCTGACCCGATCGGCAATCAACTCGATACGAACCTCGGTCGGCATCACGCCGTCCAACTCGACGCTGGCCACACCCGGCAGCCGCTGAATGCGGCGCGTGATGTTGCGTTCAAGCAATTGATAGGCACGTGACAGATCACGCTGGGAACCAATCCGCAGGATCAGCATCGGCTCATCAGTGCTGGTAAATTTGCGTACGAATACACGTTCCAGATCGTCCGGTAGCAGATGGCGAATGCCGTCGATCTTGTCGCGCGCTTCAACGCCCTTGGCGGTCAGATCCGAATCCCAGCCGAAGAATATGAACACACCAGCCCAGTCGCTTTGCGAACTCGAACGCATACGCTGTACATCACCCATCGTTGCCAATACATCTTCGACCGGGCGCGTGATCAAGCGCTCGACTTCTTCCGGCGTCGAGCCATCGTAGGGAATCGACACCATCATGCCGGGGAAGTCGATTTCCGGGAAAAATTCGAGCTGCAACAGCCGCATCGAAACCAGCCCGAGCACAATCAGCGTCAGAAACACCATGATAGTGGTGATCGGGCGACGCAATGCCAGCGTAGATAAACGCATCGTCTTATCCTGCCTCAGTTGCAGGCATCAGTCCTGCATGATCTTTAGCGTCCACCTCACGTCTACGTCGATCAAGCACGCTGTAGAACACCGGAATCACAATTAGCGTCAGCAACGTCGCCAGCAACAGGCCACCAATCACAGTGATCGCCATCGGCGCACGCATTTCCGCACCCTCGCCCAGACCAATCGCCAGCGGCAGTAATCCAAGAATCGTCGTTAAGGTCGTCATAACGATTGGCCGCAGACGCGCCTTAGCTGCCTCAACTATTGCCGTGTGTCGTTTCAAGCCGTCTTCACGCAGTTGATTGATACGGGTAACCAAGACAATCGCATTGTTCACGACGATACCGACCAGCATGATCATGCCGATAAATACGACCACGGAGATCGTTGAACCCGTCAGCCACAGCGCCAGAATTGCGCCGGTTAATGCCAGCGGCACGGTCATCAGAATCACGAACGGATGCAATAACGACTCAAATTGCGATGCCATGACCAGATAGACCAGGAAAATGGCCAGCGCCAGCGCCATAACCAGCGATTTGAACGAACGCTGCATTTCCTCACTTTGCCCGGCCACGCGCACGCCGACACCGGTCGGCATAGGGATTTCGGCAATGATCCGCTCGACTTCTGCCACTGCCTGACCGAGATCGCCGTAGCGCGGTTGAGTCGACAAGGTCGCCACGCGCTGTTGCGATGAACGATTAATTTCACCCGGGCCAATCACCATTTGAATATCGGCAACCGCATCCAGCGTAACGGGTCGTTCGGCACCCGGGTTAATAACCAGTTTGGCGATACGCTCGGCCGACTGACGCTGCTCATCACGTGCTCGAACCAGTACATCAATCCGCCGGTCGAGTGAAGAAAAGCGCGTCGCGACTTCGCCATCGACCTGACGCACAATGGTATTTGCAATCTGATCCGCGCGCAGGCCAAGCTGCGCGGCACGTTCATGATCGAAGCGGATTTGCAGCTCCGGGTGGCCGGTCGTCATGCTCGACTCGATATCGGCAAAGCGATCGGATACGGCCATGCGTTCGGCAATCCGATCGGAAACGCGCTTGAGCTCATCCAGATCAAAACCAGCGACTTCTACGACCAACGGTGTTGAAAATGAGAACAGCTCCGGTCGCGAGATGCTAAAGGTCGTGCCGGGCATGCGCTGCAAATGGTCACGCAGCTCGGCAATGACATCGGCCTCGGCGTCCGAACCTGCATTCAGCACTACATTCAGTGTGCCCGAATACTCACCCGCTTCTTCCGGGTTGGTATCGAGGCGACTGCCCGTACCCGCGACAACGTAGGTACGCGCTACGGCTGGATGTTGACGAATCATTTCATCGACACCGGCAATGACCTGATCAGTACGCTCCAGCGGCGTACCCGGCGCTAGCACAATCTCAACATTAAACTCGCCTTGCGCCAGCGATGGCACCAAATCCATGCCCAAGCGCGGCACTAATGCAACCGAACCGGCAAACAGGCCGAGTGCCAGAATCAGCACCAGCGCACGCTGCTTGAGCGCCGCTTCAAGCAGCGATGGATACACACGTTCGATTCGGCCGTAAATAATGTTCACCAGCCAGACCAAGGGGAACAGCAATTTGCGCACCAGCGCGCCAATCAGCATCACGACAAACCCGGTGATGCGGGTAAAAAATACTGCCACCGTATTGATCACACCAACACGAGTGCGGTGCACAAATCCGCCGATGCGCGTTTTAGCCTGATACTCAGCGGTCAGGTGACTATAGTCTTCGCCTGCGGGCGCAGCATCAGACGTACGTTTAATTTGTCCAGCCTTTTGACCTAGCGAGGCCAGCATTGGAATCAAGGTTAAGGCCACAAATAAAGAAACCAGCAGCGCGAACGTCACCGTCAACGCCTGATCACGAAATAGCTGACCGGCAATGCCATCGACAAAGGCCAGTGGCAGGAACACGGCGATGGTCGTCAGTGTCGATGCAACCACGGCCGATGAGACTTCACTGGCACCAGAACGTGCAGCATCCAACGTGCTCATGCCCTGCTCGCGTTTACGCGCGATGTTTTCCAGCACGACAATCGCATTATCGACCAGCAGGCCGATCGCCAACGCGATACCACCCAGCGACATGATGTTCAGACTTAAGCCACCTCCATACATCGCAGCGAAGGTCGCCATGACCGAGACCGGGATCGCCATCGCGATAATCACGGTGGACTTGGCGTTGCGCAGAAACACGTACAACACAGCGATCGCCAGCAAGCCGCCAAGCAGGGCGGCCTGAATCACCTGCAGAATCGCGTTTCGAATAAAGATGGATTGATCGTAGATTGAAACCAACTGCAGATCGGCCGGCAGTTCGGATCGCACGCGGTTCAGATTACGCTCGACCTCGCGCGCGACGCTAACCACATTCGCATCACCCTCACGGTAGATCGCAAGCTCAACCGTTTCGGCGCCATTCACGCGCGTAATCGCCTCGCGCTCGCGCCAGCTTTCGCGCACCTCGGCAATGTCGCTCAAATAGATCGGTCGACCGTCCTGGGTTGCGATAATCGTATCGTCGATCTGCTGAACAGTTTCATATTCATTGATCGTGCGCACCAGGAACTGACGCGCCCCCTCTTCCAATCGACCGCCAGATAAATTGATGTTGCTCGCACGCAAGCGCTCGATCACCTGTTCGATGCTGAGCTGTAACTGGGCCAGCCGATATTGATCGACCACAACCTGAATCTCATCTTCGAGACCACCGCTGACGGTAATCGCGGCCACGCCGCCAATCGACTCCATCGACTTGACCAACTGTTCATCGGCATAACGCCGCAGAATGCGTAGCTCGGCGACCGAATCATTAGCGCTGATATCGGGCAGAATGGTTTGCCCGACCGGCTCATTTTCAGGCAAATCGGATACATCTTTTCGACTCAGCGCAAAGCGCAGCACAGGCTCGGTCGATGGGTCAAAGCGCAACAACAGCGGACGTTCGGCCGCCAGCGGCAGGTTCAATGTTTCGAGCCGTTCGCGCACATCGAGTGCGGCCAGGTCCATATCCGAACCCCAGACAAACTCGAGCGTAACGTCAGACTGACCCGGACGCGAGATCGAATGCACCAGCCGCACGCCACGCACCACGCCGAGCGCTTCTTCGACCGGGCGGGTAATCAGAGTTTCGACTTCAGCCGGTGCCGCGCCGCTGTAATCGGTGCGCACCGTTAACGTCGGGTAGGAAAGATCGGGTAGCAAGCTCAGCGGTAAACGCGTCAGTGAGACCAGGCCAAACAGCATCACCGCTATGGTGAACATCAGAATCGTGACCCGGCGACGGGTCGCCAACCGAATCAACTTCATAGCTGTGTACCGGCTTCCGCTATTCTCACGTCTTCTTCGGCGAGTCCAACAGGGTCGTCGTCGAGCACCTGTACTTTTGAACCTTCACGCAGCGCAGCTTGACCGACCACAATCACCAGATCGCCTTCGCTTAGCCCACTGAGCACTTCAAATTTGCCGTTATTGCGATAACCGACTTCAATGGAACGCTGATACGCTTCATTTTCTTCAACAACATAGACCGAGGCACGGCCATCCTCAATCGTGACCGCTGCAACCGGCGCCAGCAGCACCGAATCACGCTCGTCATAAATCACCTGGAAACGACCGAACATGCCCGGCCGCAAACGGCCGGTTTCATCATTGACCTCCACGGTAACGCGGAACGTGCCTGAGCCTGCATCCACGACCGGACTGATACGCTGGATAAAGCCGGCAAAGGTTTGATCGGGCAGTGCATCCATGGTCACTGCCACAGTTTGGTCGTTAGCCAGCCGCGCCAGCTCGCGTTCAGGCACATCCAGCGTGGCCTGTAATGGGTCCATTGCCGTGATCACAAAAATCGGCTCACCGGTATTAACCTGATTACCAAGTTTGATCATGCGCTCGGACACTACGCCGGCAAAGGGCGCGGTGATCGCACTGTAGGAAAGCTCCAGCTCGACCAGCTCAACGCGTGCCGTCTGGGCCTCAAAATCGTATTTGACGCGCTCAAACACCTCTGTACTGATCAAATTGCGCGCGTGCATTTCCTGGTGACGCTCATAGTCCTGACGCATTCGACTTAAATCGGCTTCAGCCTGCTGTTTTGCGCGTCGGTCAGCTGGCAGTGCTGGATCAATTCTGTTGGCCAATGGCAAAACGGGGCGTTAGGGTCGGGTCATGGATGTGACAGCACTTGCGTTTTATGCCGTTATTTGCGGATGTTTGAGCCTGGCAGGCCCCCGATTGGGGGCGCCATTGATGCGACTTGGGATCGGGGCCGTGGTTGGCATCGTGGCCGCGACATTGCTGCCGATCCTGCGGGGCGCTTTCGGCTATTGACGGCCTGGCGCGTTTGACGAGCGGCCTGCCTCGGAATGCGCCACGCACCGTGCCCCAATCCATGATCTCGGGCCGCTTTACGTGATGCAGGTTTATCGCATGACGGCCTATTCGGCCGCCGTCACCTGGGCATCGCTGGCTTCACCAACTGCCTCTGCCTTGACCGCGCAGAACTTGAATTCGGGGATCTTGCCGAACGGATCAAGGATCGGGTTGGTCAGGATATTGGCCGCCGCCTCGACGAAGGCAAAGGGCACAAAGACCATATCAAGCGGCACGGCGCGATCAGCCCGGGCCATTATCTCGATGGTGCCGCGCCGGGTTGTCAGGCGGATCAGGTTGCCCGGTTCGACACCGAGGCGGCGCAATGTGGCAGGGTGCAGCGAGCAATTGGCCTCGGGCTCCACCGCGTCCAGCACCGTGGCCCGCCGGGTCATTGACCCGGTATGCCAATGTTCCAGCTGGCGCCCGGTGGTCAGGATCATGGGATATTCCTGATCCGGGACCTCGGCGGGTGGGGTCACGCGCGCTGGCGTGAACTAGGCCCGACCGGCCCGGCGCGGGAAACCGTCACCAAAGACGATGGGCTGGCCCGGATCCTCGTTGGACAGCGACGGATA
>JBCCHH010000086.1:0-6663 GCA_039028855.1 Pseudomonadota bacterium
GAATCAATTGTTCTTTTATTTTAGAGCGGTTTTTTTTGAAGACTATGTTGATTTCTTCTCGCATCTAACAAAAATTTGGCAATGTTACGTAGCCATACTCTGGAGCTACGGCTTTAACTTCGCCGGTTTAGGTCTACTTTAATCATCCGGTAGCCTTGCCGGTTATCACTTTGCTAACGCTTCTCGCTGGTATAGTTGGTTGGCATCGAATGGATCAGACACATCAGCCTATGAACAACCACCGCGTAAGACAAGATAGCAGCCATCGGGTGAGGACAATATGTTTTGCATTGCTGTCACTGTTGTGGATGATTTCACAGGATGCATTCGCACAGCCAGAACTTGAGCATTCACAACTCAGTGAGGATCTGAAAATACTGGGCGAAATCTTGATCGAAACTTCGCCATCACTGAGCGAGTCTGATCAGCTCCGCATCGAACGGGCCTTGGAAGAAAAGGCGCAAGCGCTTGTCGGCGAACGGATGAATGTGATCGAGTTTATCGAACTCTTGTCTGAGATGGACTTGGACACCGGTTTCGATGAGCATGCGAGCATGTCTTTGGATCAAGATACTATCAGGCCGTTGCTCGCTGGAACGCCGCTTTTCCCACTCCCAGTGCTCATCGTCGGCGATCGCCTGATGGTGAATGTGGATCATGACACTGTCCCGTTTGGCAGTATCATTCACTCGATCAACGGTGAACCTGCTGAACGCGTCTGGCGTTCTTTAAGCAAGGACCACGATTCGTTTTCCAAGCGTCGCATCGAATCGCAGTTTTCTATCAGGTACCGATTCAAGAAGGAGGCGTACGATTCTTTTCATATTCGCTTCAGTGAGCCTGAGCAACCGTCGACTATACGCGAGACAAGCTTGGACGCCATAAGTATTGAAGGTTGGCTGACTCAAATGAATGAACATGCCGTATACCCTCTGAAGCGACGGCGGCAAGCAGAATTGATCAATACCAATTTCTTCCCCGAGCAGGATGCCTACTATATTCAAGTCAACAGCTTTTTTTGGGACAATGAGTTCCGCCGAAGTCTGCTTAATCGAATTCGAAGCGATGATAAGAATTTCGAGAGGGAGTTCAGGCGTATCTTTCGAGAAGTTAAAGATCGGCAAGCCAAGCACTTGATTATTGATTTGAGGCATAACGAGGGTGGGAACCTGCTGGTTCCGGGTTTGTTGTATAGCTATATCGCGCGCGAACCCTTTGAGGAAGCTGTGAACATCTCTATTCGGGATTTTGATATTCCCCATCACGAACGGGTTGTGGAACTTAACGGTGAGGAAGTGGAGAGACTCGCTGACGTCGAGAAGTTTATTGAAAAGTTTGAGAAAGAGTTCGAAGAAACTGACTCGGGGCTGCTCTGGGAACTCGTCGAGACAGCGCATGAACCGCACAGACATTCATTCAGCGGAAAAGTTTATCTGCTTACCGGCGGCAAGACATTCTCCGCATCGGCCTATTTTGCAGCCATGTTCAAATCCCAGAATCGCGGCCTTATTGTTGGCGATGAGCTTGGCGGCTCTCACCAGTCGATAACTGCAGGTACGGATATCACCTACAAGCTGCCCAACTCGCAGATTAGTGTCACAGTTCCGCTAATGGAGGTTGTCTTTGCCGATCTGCTGTACGAACGAGTACCTGAAAATAAAATTCAGCCGGATGTGCCGCTGGCTGACGACATTCGCATAGGGCATATGTTGGAGAAAAAAGATCCGGAGCTCGAAGAGGTGTTGCGACTTATCGGGCAGAGCGGAGGCAATAGCGCCCGGCAATAGTTTGCGAAGATTCCTAATTTTATAGAGGTTCACTTTTTAGGCAAGCTTGCGACCTGTTTAAAGAGCAAATATCGAATTCAGCCACGCGTCCAAGGTAGTGTAGTCTTCAGGATTCGCTTGCACAAATTGTTCGATATCCAGCTCGAATAAAGCGGCGTGATAGTCGGCGTTTTCGTGCAGGCGCAGCATGGCTTCGGTTAGTGTTTGGCGGATCGATTGAGGCACATTGCTAGCCGCTGATAAGGTCAAACCAGGTAGTTCTTCCGATTGGCGAATGACGTACAGGTTTGGATAACGCAGAACTAGATTCTGCGGCACGATCGCGGCTTCGGCTTCGCCAGCGAAAACGATTTCGATTGCATCCAGCCATGAAGTCGCGTTCGATAGAATCGCCGGCTGCTGAAATGGGTTGGTGTACCAACTGGAAAGGATCACAAATCCGAGGCTGGGTGACGGCAGTGTGGAGATGCGCAAGCCGATAAAGTCCGACGATTCATAGTCGGCATATTGGCCCATCGCTAACAGTGAAAAGCTCGTCGGCACGGACGTCGTTACCAACGGTTCATAGCCAAGCTCATTCATGCGCCAGGAAGCCATATGCGAATCTTCCAATACCAGTGGTGCAGACTCATCGCGTCGCGCGTCCAACCAGTATCGATGGAAGTTGCGCGCAGTCACGAGCTGGATATTGAGGTCGGTTTCTTCGCTCAGGTAATCGGCCAACGGTTGATAAACCCGCTCGGCCTGTTCGGGCAGATATATCGGATTCACCAGCAGTTGGATCGGCTCCAACTGCCACTGCAGCAGATCGGTTTCATTCTCAACAGGCTCGTTTTCAGGCTGAAGTTCGGCGGTGGTTTCGGCCGCATTGTCCTGTGCCAGTACAGATTGAATCAGGCCGATAGTAATAAGGCACAAAAGCAATGTCACGGCAAAAAACAGGCGGTGGTTTTTTCCGCTAGAGTTATTAACAGGCGAGCTTGCTGTTTGAATAGTCATTCAGGTGTCCCTTTAAGCCTTTGATACAGCTATTTTTTACCGATGGTAGCATAACGATATTATCGAGGTGCTTCGGTGCCGCTGTGGAGCGCAATCAATCTGCCCTCGGCATTGTTCCAGTTGAATCGACGATCGTGCTCGACTGCTACCGGTACCACAGCAAGCCCTTGAACTATATTGCGAGACTTTTTCAAGGCATATAAAACAATGCCCTGTTGATTGCCAAGATCGAGCTGTTTTACTGCCGGGGCTGATTCTGTTGTGTCAATTTCAAAGGCGACAGTCTTGCGCGTAACTTTACCGCGGTAATGCACACGCGCGATTACTTCCTGACCAGGATAGCAGCCCTTGTGATAGCTCAAACCCTCGAGCGTTTCAAGACCCAACATCTGCGGAATGAAAAGCCCCGTGGTGTCTGGCGACAGCCACGGAAGCCTGCTGGCCAGATCGGCTTCTTGCCAGAGTTGATCGTATAAAGGATTGAATTCTATATTTCGATGACTGACAGGATCCACGCAGATTGCCCGCCCGAGATCGAAGCTCAGTCGATGCCAGTCTTCATCCAGCGATTCCGGTGAACGTTCATCATCGAGAATCCGCGCGGAAAAAGGCTCAGCGGCAGAGAATTGCACTTTGCGGCCGATACTGTACATTTTTAGCCGGCTTGCAGTCGTATCAAGCTGGCTTTTTGGTATAACGGCCATGACATGATCTTGACGACAGGCGATCAAAATCACAGTGATAGCACGACCCTTCGGATCGCACCAGGCAGCCGGATAAAACCGTTGTGGCGACATTGCGGTCAAATCCAGCGTAACCTGGCTTTGAATATATGCGACTGCATCGGGCCCGCGAATATGCAGAGCGCGCAAATCGGTAGGAATGAATGGCTTCATAGCGACACAAGCATCATGGGCAGGCGTTAAAATACTGTAATGACAAAAAGTACGTCGATCAATAAGCAAAAAGCGACTGAAACTCAATCGCATTTAAACGATGCGTCAAATGATTCTAACAATCATTCATCAATGCCACTGGGTGGCGTAGGCCAGACTCAGGACAAGGTCGAGCAAGCCGGCGATTCAACTGACTTACCCAATGAAATCGGCGGGCGCAAAGGGCTGGAGCCGACGCGCTACGGCGACTGGGAAAAGAATGGCCGATGCATCGATTTTTGATCGCTACAGATTTGTCTGTTAGCCACTGAACCGAATGAACCCACAATTTCCGGAACGCATTATGCAAACCGACTCACGACCGCTCTCACCGCATCTGCAAATCTACAAGCTGCAGTGGACTTCGGCACTTTCTATTCTGCATCGAATCACTGGCCTGGTGCTCAGCGCAGGCATGTTGGTGGTGACGGTCTGGCTAGTTGCGTTGGCTGGAGGAGCTGAATCATTTGAGCACACCCGTGCCGTGCTGGCGCATCCAGTCATCATCGTTTTGCTGATCGGCTGGACGCTGGCGCTGTTTTACCATTTGTTCAACGGTATCCGCCATTTGATTTGGGATGCGGGCATGATGATGGATATCCCATCGGCGAGGCGCTCGGCCTGGGTGGTAGTCGGGCTGGCTATCGTATTGACCATTCTGGTCTGGGGAGTCCTGCTATGAGCCAGTTCAGAAACCCGCTGCATAAGGCGCATCACTATGGCGCGGCCGGGAGCGGCGTCGAGCACTGGTGGTCGCAACGCTTCAGCGCGATCCTGCTGATTCCACTCGTGCTGTGGCTGGTCTGGGCGTTTACCGTTCTGGTCGGCGCAGATCATGCGACGGCGACGGCCTGGCTGGCCAAACCCTGGAATGCGGGCATGGCGATTCTGTTTGTCGTGGCAGCGTTCTACCACGGTCGCCTTGGCGTACAGGTTGTTATTGAGGATTATATTCATCATCGTCTAGCCGAAATCGGGCTACAGGTGCTGGTCTCGATCGTCGCGTTGGCGGCAGGGCTGGCTTCGGTACTGGCAATCCTTATGATTGCATTTCGCGGCTGATATGAAAACAAGAACAAGCATACGAAATTCAAGCCTTGTTGCTTGAAGTGAAGGGACTGAAAACGGAATGGCTGAACAATATCAATTAGAAAAGCACGAGTATGATGTCGTTATCGTTGGTGCCGGCGGTGCGGGTCTGCGTGCAACCATGGGCCTGGCCGCGACGGGCTTGAACACGGCCTGCATCACCAAGGTATTCCCGACCCGGTCGCATACGGTCGCGGCGCAGGGCGGTATGAGCGCGGCGCTCGGTAATATGGGCGAAGACGACTGGCGCTGGCACATGTACGATACGATCAAGGGCTCGGACTGGCTTGGCGATCAGGATGCGATCGAATACATGTGTCGCGAGGCCATTCCTTCGGTGATCGAACTCGAGCACTATGGCGTACCGTTCTCGCGCACGGAAGAGGGCAAGATTTATCAACGCCCGTTCGGCGGTATGACCACGCATTTCGGTGAGGGTACGGCCCAGCGTACCTGTGCCGCGGCCGATCGTACCGGTCATGCCATCCTGCACACGCTGTACCAGCAATCATTGAAACACGATGCGCAATTCTTTATCGAATATTTCGCGATCGACCTGGTGATGGACGACGACGGCGCCTGCCGCGGCGTACTGGCCTGGGATCTGTCGACTGGCAAGCTGCATCTGTTCCGCTCGCATGCCGTGATTCTGGCTACCGGGGGGTATGGCCGCAGCTATCTGTCGGCGACCTCGGCACATACTTGTACGGGCGACGGCAACGGCATGGTACTGCGTGCCGGCCTGCCGCTGCAGGATATGGAATTCGTGCAGTTTCACCCGACCGGCGTATATGGCGCAGGTTGTCTGATTACCGAAGGCGTTAGAGGCGAGGGCGGTTATCTGACGAACTCCGAAGGCGAGCGTTTCATGGAACGCTACGCGCCAAATGCCAAGGACCTGGCCTCGCGTGATGTGGTTTCGCGCTCAATGACGATCGAGATTCGCGAAGGTCGCGGCGTTGGCGAGAAGAACGATCATATCCACCTGAACTTGCAACACCTCGGCCCCGAAGTTATCCACGAGCGTCTGCCGGGCATTGCCGAAACCGCGCGCATTTTTGCCGGCGTCGACGTGACCAAAGACCCGATTCCGGTACTGCCGACCGTGCACTACAACATGGGCGGAATTCCGACCAACTATCACGGCGAAGTCGTTACGCTCAAAGACGGCGATCCGGATGCGGTTGTGCCGGGCCTGTATTCAATCGGCGAGGCGGCTTGTGTCTCAGTGCACGGCGCGAACCGACTCGGCTCGAATTCGCTGCTGGATTTGATTGTATTCGGCCGCGCCGTAGCGCATAAATGTGCCGAGAATATCGAGCCGAACCAGCCGCATCCGACTTTGCCCGATTCGGCCGTCGATCGCTTGCTGACGGATTTCGACCGCATTCGTCACGCTGACGGTAGTCAGTTCACGGCCGAAATTCGCGATGCGATGCAGCGCGTGATGCAGGAAGACGCAGCCGTATTCCGCACCAACGCAACGCTGAAAGAGGGCGTGGACAAAATTCTTGACGTGCAACAGATGTTTGCCGACGTCAAGGTCAGCGATCGTTCGATGGTGTGGAATTCCGACTTGGTCGAAACGCTGGAATTGCGCAACCTGCTCGGCAACGCGGTTGCAACCATGGTTTCGGCTGAAAACCGCAAGGAAAGCCGCGGCGCGCATGCGCAGGAAGATCACCCTGATCGCGACGATGAAAACTGGATGAAACATTCGCTGATCTGGGTTGAACAGCACGATGGCGCAGCGGCAACGAGCAGAATTGACTACCGTCCCGTGCATATGTATACCCTGAGCGACGATGTTGACGTAGTGCCGCCAAAGAAGCGCACGTACTGACAAGTACCGC
>JBCCHH010000087.1:0-6648 GCA_039028855.1 Pseudomonadota bacterium
GCTGATCTCCAAGGGCGGCGGCGTTTTTTCGCGCCAGGCCAAAACGATCTCGCTCAGCCGTGAAGTGCGCAGCTTGCTGGGCACCGAGGAAACGTCGTTGCAAGCCAACGAACTGGTTCGCCTGATTCTGAAGATGCAGGTCGACTTGCTGTGGAATGGCGGTATCGGCACCTATGCAAAAGCCAGCACCGAGAGTCACGCGGAAGTGGGCGATCGAAGCAATGATGTCGTGCGTGTTAACGCCGGCGAACTGCGATGCAAGGTTATTGGTGAAGGTGGCAACCTGGGCCTGACCCAGCTCGGAAGAATCGAATATGCGCTAAACGATGGCCGCATCAACACCGACTTTATTGATAACTCGGCCGGCGTAGACTGCTCCGACCATGAAGTGAATATCAAGATTCTGCTGAACCAGGCCGTGCAGGCTGGTCGACTCGATACGCCTGCACGCAATAAATTGCTCGCTTCGATGACCGCAGATGTAGAAGCGCTGGTACTGCGCAGCAATTATCTGCAAACCCAGGCCATCAGCATGATGGAATCGATGACCTCGGCTCGTCTCGGCGCTGAGGCCCAGTTCATCAGCACGCTCGATTATCAGGGCGTGCTCGATCGCGACCTCGAAGACCTGCCCGATGAAGAGGCTCTACGTGACCGCGTTTCGGCCGGTCTCGGCTTGACCCGGCCTGAGCTGGCCGTATTGTTTTCGTTCAGTAAGATTCGTCTGTATCAGGATCTGATCGCCAGCGATGTGCCTGAAGATCCGTATCTTTCGCGTGAACTCGAAGACTATTTCCCGCAAGCTCTGCGTGATGACTATGCTGATTTGATGCCGCAGCATCGACTCAAACGCGAGATTATCGCCACGCGTGTGACCAACAATCTGATCAACCGCATGGGCGCCTATTTCGCCATGCGTATTCAGCAAGACACCGGCGCAGATCCGGCCACAGTTGCCAAAGCGTTTACTGTGGTGCGCGAAATCTTTGAGGCGCGTTCGTACTGGCGTACGCTCGAAGCCTATGACTATCGCGTTTCGGCTGAAGTACAGAATCGTATCTATCTCGAAATCTGGAACCTGCTGCGACAGTCCACGCGCCGACTCATCCTACTGCCGGGTGGTTTTTCGATTGATATATCAAGCAAGGTGGATCGTTTTGCGCCGGGCGTGGCTGAATTCCGCGATTCGCTCAACGATATTCTGAGCCCAACCGCGTGCACGGCGCTGGCCGAAGATATCGAAACGCTGATTGAAGAAGGGGTTGAAGAACAGCATGCACGCACGCTTGCGACTTTTGCCTGGATGTATTCGGCAGTCGATGTGGTAGACGAGGCGCGCACGCTGGAGCTGTCGGTGGTCGAGGTCGGGCGCGTCTATTTCCGTTTGTTCGACGAGCTGTGCCTGCGCTGGCTGCGTGAAAGTGTCGAACGGCTCTCAGTCGAAAAACAGTGGCATGCACATGCGCGCGGCAATTTGCGCGATCTGTTGTTTAATTATCATCGAGAACTGACGCGGCGTATTCTTACTCAGCACGGCAAGGAAGATCAGCCGGTTGAGGCCTGGCTTGACCAGCATGCGGCACAGGTCGAACGAACCAATCACATGCTTGAGGATATGCGTTCCATGCCGACAATGGATTTCGCCAGCATGCAGGTAGCAGTGCAGGGCATGGGTCAGTTGCTCAAGTCTACCGCGTGACTACAGGCTCAAAACAACTCGCCTTTGTTGCCGGCACCCATCCGCGCGCCCAGGCCGCGCTTGATGCCATGCAACAGCGTTACGGCATCGTGGCGCCTGAGCAGGCCGATGTATTGGTTGCGCTGGGTGGCGATGGCTTCATGCTGCATACTCTGCATGAACATCATCGGCTGGACTTGCCCGTGTTCGGCATGCACCTGGGCAATGTCGGTTTCCTGATGAATCGTTTTGCCGAAGAAGGCTTGCTCGAGCGTATCGAACAGGCGATCAGTTTTGATCTGAATCCACTACAGATGCAGGTGACCGATATCCACGGCCGTTCGCATAGCGGTGTGGCGATCAACGAAGTCGCGTTGCTGCGCCAGACCAGCCAGGCTGCGCATATTCGTATCTGGGTCAATCAAGTTGAGCGCGTCGAGCACCTGATTGCCGATGGCGTGCTGGTCGCGACCGATGCCGGTTCGACGGCTTACAACCTGTCTGCCCACGGCCCGATCCTGCCGCTCGGTACCGATGCCGTGGTGCTCACGCCAATCAGCCCGTTCCGCCCCCGCCGTTGGCGCGGCGCCGTGTTGCCCGATGCAGTCACGATCGAGTTTGAGGTGCTCAATCCAGAGCGCCGGCCGGTCAGCGCCACGGCTGATTACGATGAAGTGCGGCACGTGCATAAAGTCAGCGTACGCCAGCACCCGGATGCGCGTTATCGGCTGTTGTTCGATCCTGAGCATTCGCTCGATGAGCGCATACTTAACGAACAGTTTCTTTGACTTTGCATGACCGCTATAACTCACAACCGTAAAGTTTGGATAGCCGTCGTGCTTTCGTTATTCGTGCCCGGGCTTGGTCATCTCTATGTCGGTGCTGCCAGGTTTGCGCTGCTCTTGCTGGCAACACTCTTTCTGGGATTCATGATTGGTAGCGTATTCGGCCTTTTCGCTACTTTCCATGGGTTTATTGGCCTGGCGCTGTTTTGCGTTTTGTTCATGTTCGTTCAAATTATCACGGTCGTTTTGCATGCTCGTGCAGCCAATCCGTTTCGGCTTCGCTGGTATAACCGCTGGTACTGATATTTGCTTGCGGTCGTAATGATGCTGCTTCTATATCAATGGTGCTTGTCGAATCGAGGCGACCTATTGGAGGCTGAGAACTATCGCGTTCCTGCCGGAAAAGGATTGCAGCTTTGGGCGGCGATCGAATTTCGATTGATAATGGCAAGGTGATTATCAATGGAGAGGTCATGCACGAATTGGCCGTGCCGGATTCACGCGCTCAAACCCCTAGATCAGTAACGTTTCCTGCCTATACCGTTGCCGAGGGTGAAGTGTTTTACCTCGGCGATTTTCGCGATCAGAGCCTCGATAGTCGGGCTTGGGATACGCTTCCGCAGGAAGGGATTGTGGGCGAGGTTACCTATATCTGGTTTTCGCAGGATTTTGACCGTATCGGCCGCCGGGTCGAGTAGCGGAGGCTATCTTCTACGAAACGGATTAATGAGTAGCGCGCTCAAGCGCTGATCTCGATCCTGCATAAATTCATCCAGCCCGATCGGCATGTTGCGTTCGTCCTGGCGTGGTTTTGCCCGATAGCTGCCAAACAGCCGATCCCAGCAGGACAGATGAAAGCCGTAGTTGGCGTCGGTTTCAGGCTGCCAGGTCGAGTGGTGAATCCGGTGCATGGATGGCGTGACCAGTAACCAACGCATGGGTCGGTCGATGGTTTGCGGTAGCGCAAGGTTGCTGTGCGTCCACAGCGCAAACAGGCTCAGCAACAGTTCGAACATCAGCACGGCGATCGGGTGCGGGCCGAGCAGGGCGATTAAGCCGAGTTTCAGACTCATTGACAGCATGATTTCGATCGGATGAAAGCGCACGCCGGTGGTCAGATCGAATTCGCGATCGGTGTGATGGATGCGATGCAGCCGCCACAGCAGCGGAACGAAATGCATCAGACGATGCTGCCAGTAAATCGCCAGGTCGAAGATTACCACGGCGAGTGGAATCGTCAGCCATACCGGCCACTGCAGCGCGCCGAGCAGGCCGGCTTCGCGTTGATACACATCTACCGCCCACGCTACGGCCAGTAATGGAAAAGCCAGCCGCAGAATCAGTGTATTAATGATCGAAAGACTCAGATTCACGGTCGTCCGCCGTAGTCGGTTCGGGTCGCCACGCAGCGGCCGTAGCCACTGCAAGTAGCCGAGCACTGCGATCAACAGCAAAAAGCCGCCGAGCCGTATGGCCGGTTCAAGTTCGATCAGCTGTTGCAGGTCATCCATTGCCTAATTCTGACAGCCATCTGGCAAGGTTTTGTTGAGAATCACTAGGCCTGGCCAGGTGACGCAATTCATCGACAACCCGCAAAATATCGTCGAACTGATCGATATCGCATCGCGTCGAGAGTTGTTTCCATTCGCCGCCCGGCATCGCCTGAATGAACCGTTCTGCCGTATCGGGCTGGCTGTAAGGCAGCGATGTCCAGGCCGACTCGTCATGCGCATAATTGGCGCCATACAACCAGAAGCCACCATCGCAGGCCGGTCCCAGTACTGAGCGCGGCTGATCGGATTGCAGCCAGTCGGATGCGCTAAGCAGGTCTTCCTGGCTGATTTGCGGCAGGTCTGCACCGATCAGCATGGCGCTGCCGTGCTTGTGCAGTAATTCGGTATGCACCCGATACATACGTGCGCCGAGCGAGCCTTCGCCCTGATTAATACAGGGCAGACTCTGCCATCGCGAATGCTTCAAGGCTTCTGCCTCGGCCACAGCCCAATAGGCGTTCAAGCTGCTGGATTGAACGATATCCAGCACGCAGGCCGCGCTTTTTTGATAACAGACCTCGGCAGCGCTTTGGCCGATCGTCCTTGCCAGCCGCGTCTTGATCGGCGACAGCCCCGGTGTTTTGACGAAGATGGCAACCGCGGTCATCGCGCCGCCTGATGCTGGCGGCAGGCCTTATGCACCATCCGCATCGTCTGGTAGAGATGGTTCGCCGTAGTTTTCAACCAGCCCTGTTCAACGTAGCGTCGGCAGGACGTCATCAACTGCGTGCCGGTGCGCTCGGGCCGAATATTCAACCGGCGCGCACGCACCGCCCATTCCAGGTCTTCGCCGCGAGCCCAGCTTCGATCGAATTTGCCAACGCGTTCGAACAGCGATTTTGACAACAACCAGCCCTGATCGCCAAACGGCAGGCGAAATAACGCTGAGCGGATATTGGCGCCGATCGAGTTCAGGAACATCCTGCCATTCAGTTGCTGGTCGAAAGCCAGATCAAAGTACAGCCAACGATCGTCATCCATATCAACCCAGGTGGTAATAGCATGACGTGCTGATGAGTTCGGTCGACTGTCGGCATGCAGCAGCCACAGCATGCGTCCCTGGCAATGTTCAATGCCATGGTTGAGCTGCTGCGCACGGCCGGGTTCCGACATCTGCCAATAGCATTCAGCAATGGGACAGTCGTTTGCCGGTTCTGGCCAGTTGGCTGGAGCCGCTTCGCAGGCGCTGAGGATGACTTCGGTTTCTTTCGGCAAGTTCGTCAGCAACGGCAGTAGCTCTCGCCAGTCGTCATCGCCGGGCCCGACAGGAATGATGACGCTCAGATCGAGCGAATGCATTGCCTGATTCAAGACTTAGTATTCCAGCCGATCAAATTCCTGAATATTGATTAACAACTGATGCGCGCCGCGCTCCAGCGTGTCGCGATCGCGCGCTTCGGATAACTGCCGGATGCTGTCGACAATGGCAATCCACCAGTTCATGTGCGTGGCGCTGAGCTGGGCTGCTACCGCCACCAGATCACGCGTCAGCGACAGCGTTTCCGCACTTTCTTTTTTCAGCGCAATCAGGCTTTCGAGATCAGGATGTTTTACCGAGAGTTCATGAATCAATTGCACCACGACCTGTGGATCGTTTTCCAGATCGCGTGAAGCCGTCGGCTCGGCGTCCGGATCCAGATAGGCGATATCCAGGTTCGACAGCAGGCCGCGGAACGAGCCGCGCAGGCTCAGCCATAGTTCTCGCCGGCGGGCGGTTTCGCGCGAGCGCTGAATCAGCGTCAGCAAACCAACCAGGATGAAACCCTCAATACAGAAGCCGACGATCTCCGGCAACAGGTCGTCGTAAAACGGGCCGCTCAACCCCGGCGTAGTCATCAGCATCCACAGGAAGATGCCGGCAATGCCGAAAATCGCCATTGGCGCAATCAGCAGGAAGCGACTCATGTTCATGACGATTCTCCGTTGGCGCCGGTGCACGAGGCATCCGCATTGCGTTCAGCGGCGAAGGCACGCACTACGCGCGCAATTTTGTCGGCTTCTTCAGGCGTCAGGTCCAGCGGCAGATTGGCGACATACACCACCTCGCGTTCGCGCAACGGCACCGGCACGATCTGCGATGGATTCTCCAACGCTTCCAGACGAATCTGCTCGGCCGCCTGCTGTTCGGCCGATAGCGTGGATTTCCCGTCGTGCCGGCGTTTGAACGCGCGCGCCTTTTCCACGCCAATGCTTTTGAACGAATGTGGTTGATCGGTATACGCCAGATAGTCGCTTAAACCCATGCGGAAGCGTTCGGCATACAGCTTCAACGCTTCGGGGCGAATGCTCGAGCCTTCCAGCTTATGGAAGCGCAGCGCGAGTTCATCCACATTAATTGTACGCACGTCATTGCGCTCGGCTTCGGTCAACTCGACGGATAATTGCTCGACCGCATTGCGCCGACTGCGGGCTGAGGCCGGGTTGATCTGGCCTTCAATGCCGGCCTGTTTCAGAAAGCGCAGCAGCGCGTCGCAGGAATGCGGTGAATGTTCAGTGTCGTTGCTCATGGATACGTCCAGCGTTGTTCTTTTCGCCATTGTAGGTGAGCGGCGACAGCGATGCATTCAGGTGATCGCTTAGCCAGTAAAAACTGGTTAACCGCAGATTACGCAGATATACGCAGATTAAAAAA
>JBCCHH010000088.1:0-6645 GCA_039028855.1 Pseudomonadota bacterium
AGGATCCGGCCGCCTTAAACCTGAATATCGGCGTTGACGGCGGCACCGGAAACATGATTCTGGAGCCGGATTTTTCTGCGCGGATCAATGTTGATGCTGCAGTCAACATCGGGGTCACGCTGAACGGTGCCGCAACGTCGAGCGGTCTGCTGGAATTTGGTGAAGACTCAGGCGGTGCTTTTAATACACAAACCAATGGCCCGTTCCGTTTGGGCGTGACGCTGGCCGATGGCGACGCGGACGGCACTTTCATTCATCCGGATTCATTTATCAGCTCAGGGGCGCAGTTTACTGCGGTTCAGGTGGGTGTCGCCGATAGTAACGGCAGCGCCAATGGTCTGTTTATCGGCGATTCCAACACCAGCGGTATTGAAGCGCGAAACGGCCCATTGCAGATTGGTGTGGCCAACGGCAGCGGCAATGCGACGGGTGAAATGTCGGGCAACGATATCGAGGACTTCTCGACCGCGGATATCGGCGTGTCTAACGGCACCGGCACAGCCATCGGTCTGCTGGATACCGGCTTCAGCTTTGAAGGTGCGCCAAACGCAGGCATGCGCGGCCCGGCCAATATCGGTGTCAGCAACGGGTCCGGCTCGGCCACGGGCACCGTGATGCAACAACTGAATGTGTTCGGCAGCATCACGAATGATCAGTGGACTGAGCTGAACGTCGGGATCGCCAACGATATGGGCCCGGCCAGCGGTACCTTATTAAATTCGAATGGCATAACCATTCCGGCCATCAACGTCGGATTGAACCCGGGCGGTGGCACGGCGGATGGCAGGATTTTCGTCGATCATGGTTTGATTCGCACCGATAACTTGACACTGGGCAGCGGCAGCGTGCTGGAATTTACCGCCAATGCAGACCGACGGGCAACGGGCGGCAGCTCGGGCACAGTGTATTCAGCCGTCAATGCGGATGCGGCGACGCTGGCCGGTGAGCTTGTCATTAACCTCAATTTTGTCCCGAGGACAGCCATTCAGTTTGAAATGGTTAATACCACTTCACCGACGGGCGTTACCGGCACGTTCGATACGGTCACGGTGAATGGCCTGCCGCCCGGCTTATCCATCGTACAAAATGTGCAACTCGATGGCGGCGGTAACCAGCAGTTAGTGGTTGAGCTGCAGGGCAGCCCGGAGCTGCCGGAGTGGATCAATCCGAATACCGGTGTGACCGCCGGCGACTGGTTCAACGGCGTCAACTGGTCGTTCGGTGCTGTTCCCAATGTGGATGTCCCGGCGCTGATCGCGAACGGCGGTGAAGCGCTACTGGATAGTTCAACGGCGCCAGGCCCGGCCATTGCCCGGGATGTGATCGTTGCCGAGGAAGGCAATGACGGATTATTGACCAGCAACGGCGTGGACATTAACCCTGCCCGCAGCTTCCTGATCTCGCGGGTCGATCCGCTGAACTCCACCGAGCAGACCGCTACCGGCACCGTGGTGATTAATAATGCGACCATCACCGTACCGCCCTTTGATGCTCCGAGTGGATCGGCATTCGATCCGGGCGCAGTCATCGCGGTTGGCTTTGCTCAGGGCGGCGGCACGGCTGAAGCGAGCATGGAAGTGAACAACGGTAACCTGTTTGCCGGCGACGGTATTTACGTGGGCGCCGCGCTGCCGATCGCTGTTGATGCCGACCCGACGTCCAATGGCCAGTTCACGTTCAATGGCGGCGGTATCGGTGTCAGTACAATTGACATCGATGGCGGTGACGGCACGCTCTACCTTGCTTTTGCGCAGGACTCCAATTCCGGACCCGGTGCACAACCCACCGCATCGGCCACCGCCAATATTAACAATGCCTCTATCATTGGTGACGTTGAAGTGGCCACGGCTGACGCCTTCACCGACGATGCCATCAGCATCGCAACCGCCAATTCGGTGGTGTTGTCCAATCTGGATATCACCGGCGATCTGGACATTGCCATCGCCGATGCCTTCGATCCGAACAACCAGGCCACCTCTATGGCCAACGTGACCGTTACAGATGTCACCTTCGGGCCGGACAGCGGTTTCTTGGATATTGGTGAAGCCGATGCCGGCGATCCGGGAGCCGTGGCCGACTCAACGTCCACCAGTGTCTGGACACGCGTCACATACTCTGATGTTAGCGCCGATGTAGAGTTCGGTTTTGCCGATGCCAGTGATCCGGATACGGTGGCGACCGTTACGACGACCGCCACGATCAACGATTCTACGTTTAATCTTGGCGAGTTTGAGATTGCGGATATGGATGCCCAGGACAATGGCATTGCGAGCAGCACGACGGTTGTGAATGTGGGTCAAAACACTGTGATTAACGGGCAAGAGCTTTCCATTGGCGAAGCCGGTTTCATTGATGATGATGCTCAGGCCACGGTCGATGCGACGCTGAACGTCAACGATTCAGTCATCACCATGACGGATGAAACGCTGATTGGCGAACTGGACGGCGGCGGCACCAATGCAGCGACCACCATTACCGCTGCGCTTAACCTGGTCAACTCAAGCCTGACCACCGATCTGCTGCTGCTGGACCCGGAACCGTTTGATGTGACCGCGGGTACGGTGGATGCCACGTTGAGCCTGAACCCGAGCTATGTCAGCGCCAATGTGTTCAATGTAGGCGAAGGCGGAACGGTGATTTTTGGTATTAGAGGAGCGCGACGCGTGACGCTCGGCACGGTGGGCAACCCTGACACCTATGCGGCGATGGATGCGGCCGAAGCATTGATTGAAGGCGAGATTACCGCTGAATTTGATCCAGCCTTCACTCCGCCTCCGGGTATCCATACGTTCGATTTGATCGTGACTGCCAGCGGTACCGCACTGGATGATTTTGCCGCAGCCACGATGGTCAACAACCTGCCCGTCGGTTTCAGCATCGATTCGTTTGGTGTGGTTGAAGATGGCGGCGTGGATGTTTTGCGACTGCAAATCAGCGGTGCTGCACCGGTTGATCTGGGCGTCACCAAGACCGATGGCGTCGCCATGGCCGTGCAGGGCGACGTGCTGACCTACACCATCGTAGTTACCAACAATGGCTCGAATACAGCAGTCAATGGTACGGTCAGCGATATGATTCCTGCGGGCCTGATCAACGCCAGTTGGACTTGCGCCGCATCGGCCGGCGGCAGTTGTACAGCCGGCCCTGTGAACGGCGATATCGTCGACATTATCACGTTGGATTCCCTGGCAACCGCCACCTATACTCTGGTGGCCACCGTGGATGCCGGCGTGCTGGGCATCATCAGCAACACCGCCACGGCACTCATTGATGGCGACAGCAACCCCGCCAACAACAGCGCTACCGACGATACCGAGATTTTCGCAATGCCTGCGCTGCTGAGCGGCACCAAGACGGTGGAGGGTAATTTTGTCCCCGGTGGATCGGTGACTTATACCGTAATCATCACCAATAACAGCACCGGCGCGCAGCCGGATGATCCTGGCTCGGATGAGTTCACCGACGTGCTGCCCGAGGGCCTGTTCCTGACCGGCGCATCGGCAGACAGCGGCGTGGCCAATGCCGATACGGGCACCAACACCGTAACGTGGAACGGCGCCATCCCGGCGGGCGGCATGGTCGCCATCACCATCAATGCGACCATCAGTCAAACTGCCCGCGGCCTGATCAGCAACCAGGGTACGATCTCGTTTGACCGCAACGGCGATGGCATCAACGACACCACCGTGCCGACCGATGATCCTGAGTTGCCGAACTCGGATGACTCGACCAGCTTCATTGTCATAATCGCGGTGCCGGTCATGCAAAATTATGCAGTGCTGATTATGATTCTGTTGCTGCTGGGAATTGGTCTCCAGCAGTATCGGCGCAATCTGTAAAGCATACGCCTGGCCGCGACCGCGTTCAGTCGCGGCCAGGGTCGTTCCCACAGTCTGGTTTTATTAGCCCTCTGCAGAGTGCACTTGGGCGCGATCAAATTTCATAACTACTGCATTCCAGTAAGGACAATCCTCAGCCAGAATGAAAATGGAATACTCTTCTTGCCCTGTGTCAGTTCCAAGCGGTCCCAACCTTAATCCTGCAATGAATTAAGTCGTACGCAAGCAGGTTTCTATTGTATCTTTGGTATGTGCCAGAGGTTGATTTTCTGTGCCTGTGCTGGAGTTTATCCTGCGCTCACCAATGACCGGCATATACGCTGCCTGCGTATCACTGAAATAGCACTTTTCTTCATTCACCTGGTTACAGCACAATGCAGATATGACTGATTATGCAGCTTTGTACAGCATTGGTTATGCCACCAAGCCCATCGACGTATTTCTGGCCCAACTTAAACAGTTTGGCATCAATGCTGTTGCTGATGTTCGCTCGGTGCCATATAGCAGGGCGTTTTTTGACTATCACCAGGATGCGCTGAAGCGCACCCTGCGTGAGTATGGCATCCGCTACGTTTTTCTCGGCGAGGAGCTCGGCCCGCGCTCTAAAGACTCGGCCCATTATGACGCCAACCGACAGGTTAGGTTTGATCTGCTGAGCCAGTCCGAGCTGTTCCAGCGTGGCGTCAGCCGGCTTAAAAAGGGTCTGAACAATGCTTGGGTTATTGCTGTGATGTGCGCAGAAAAAGACCCGGCCGATTGCCACCGCAGCCTGCTGATAGGCCGAGCATTGCAGAGCAGTCATAATATCGATCTGCAGCACATTACGCATAGTGGCAAGCTGGAATTGCAAAGCGAACTGGATGAACGTCTGACCAGAATGCACAATACTGATAACGATCTGTTCTGCTCGCCACAGGAGAAAATTAAGCTGGCGTATGCAACGCAGAACCGATTGAAAGCCTATCGGAAGCCGTGATTGGGCTTGTCAGGTAATAGAGCCGCTGCCATCACTGGCTTTTTTGACTTCCAAATCGAAGTATTGTGATCGGCCTGCCATACCAATACTTTATAGAATTTACAAAAAAGTGTACAAGCTTTCCGGTCACCGTTAGTTACAGCATCAGTTGCCAATAACCAACATCGATCCAGCGGTTCTGTTTATAGCCCACCTGTTCAAAATGACCGACTTTCTTGAAGCCAAGCGACTCATGCAGGTGAATGCTGGGTTCATTCGGTAATGCAATGCCGCCAATCACGGCATGCATGGGCAGGTTCCGGATTGTTTCGATCAGTGTGGTATACAGAGCTAAGCCGATGCCTTTACTGGTGTGCGCGGAATCGATATAGATGGTCGATTCAACGGAGAATTGATAGGCGCAGCGGCCTTTCCATTTAGACGCATAGGCATAACCAACGATTTTATCTGATGAAACGGAAACCAACCACGGCAAAGGTAAGACAAGCGTCTCGCGGATACGCCGCTGTATCTCGTCAGCGGAAACGACTTCGGTCTCGAATGTGCAGTGCGAATTCAGCACATAATGACTATAGATCGCGGCGATCTCGGTGCTGTCCGCCGGTCGTGCGGGTCGAATCGTTGCTTTCATGCCTGATGGTCAAAAATGAAATAAGCCTGCATTATCGGCCTTCTATATACTGATTCCTATCGCTCAATCAGATTATTTCAATGTCTTTCAGTCCGATCGATTTGGTCGTCTGGCAGAGTCGTCATAATATATTCGACTTCCAGGGGCATAATATTGCCTATTGGGATTCCGGACACGGCAAGCCGTTGCTGCTGATACATGGCTATCCTACGGCTTCATGGGATTGGTCTTATATCTGGCAACCGCTGGCTCAAACGCGTCGCGTCATCGCATGCGATATGCTGGGTTTTGGTTTTTCGGATAAACCGCCTACAGGCTACAGCATTCACAGGCAGACGGATTTGCAGGAAGCTTTGCTGGCTCATCTTGCGGTCGGCTCATTCGATGCCGTCGTTCATGATTATGGTGTCAGTGTAGGGCAAGAGCTATTGGCTCGGCGCAATGTGGGTGAAGATCGGGTTCAGTTGGATTCCATTGTTTTTCTGAACGGCGGGCTGCAGCCGGATATGCATCGCCCCCGTTTGCTGCAGAAAATCGGCAGCAGCCCGATCGGCTGGGTTCTTGGCTATCTGATCAATCGAAAACGCTTCGGCAAAGCGTTCTCAGCCGTATTCGGGCCGGACACTCAGCCAACCGAAGCGGAACTGGATACGTTCTGGTCTTTGATTACGCATAACGATGGGCTCAAGCGGCCCCATGCGTTGCTGCACTATATGAAGGATCGCAAGACATATCGTGATCGATGGCTCAGTGCCTTGCAGGATACACAGATACCGATCGGGCTGATTAACGGCGCGTTGGACCCGGTTTCCGGCCATCATCTGTATCAGAGGATTACTCGCCTGGTTCCAAAGTTTGAAGCCGTATCTTTCGAAGATGTTGGTCACTACCCACAAACCGAGGCGCCCGAGCGCGTTTTCGAAGAGGTTATCGCGTTCCTTCAACGGCATGCAAAATGATTGTTTATGCTGAACGGCAATCATTCGCGGCTTTAGAAATGAGCGTTAATGCTCGTGAATATATGCACCCACCAGAGCATGTGCACGGAATCCCGATGTTGTGAATGCTGTGACAATCCATGGTGAAAGTATCGATATTCGATCATGCGTAGATGTGGTTTATACCCAATTCAAGCAGCAGCTGGATCGGGGCTTGGAAGAGGGGACGATTGATAATTCTGTCGCTGTTGTTTGCGTTCG
>JBCCHH010000089.1:0-6551 GCA_039028855.1 Pseudomonadota bacterium
CACGCAGCAGGCGGGCAACCAGCTACAGTATCTCAACAACTTCGGCGGCAATATTTATCATGCTGCAAGAACGGCCTACGAATCGGGCGCTCGAATTCACAACAATTCCTGGGGCAGTGGTTGTTGTGATCCGTTTTTTGGGATTTTTTGTTTGTGTGATGAACCGCTGGCTTATGATGGTGATGCGCCACTCGCTGATGAAGTGACCTGGGAATTTCCCGAGCTGTTGCTTGCCATTGCGGCAGGCAATGACGGTTCTTGCTGTGGTGAAGACAGTATCGGCAATCCCGCGATTGCCAAAAATGCGTTAACGGTCGGCGCAAGCCAGCGTGGAGCCTCGGCCAACAATCTGGCCAGTTTTTCCAGTCAGGGCCCGACCCGTGACCGGCGTATTAAGCCGGATGTAGTTGCTCAGGGTGCAGGTATCGTTTCAGCAGGCTCAACGGGCAATCCCGATAATCCATCGTGCGAAGAATGCGTGCTGTCGGGAACTTCAATGGCAACGCCCACCGCGGCCGGTCTGGCCGGCCTGGTGCGCGACTATCTAGCCCAGGGTTTTTATCCCTCCGGCATGCCGAATGAAGCCCATGCGTTTGACAACCCGCATGCGGCGCTGATCCGGGCCATGGTGATCAACAGCGGCGTTTCGATGGATGGTACAGGTGCAGGAACCTCGCCACCAAATCAACAACAGGGTTGGGGGCGCGTTACGCTGGATAATGTGCTGTATTTCGACGGCGATACGCGCGAACTTTGGCTGACTGAAAATCGCACGGGTCTGGTCACAGACGATGTAAATGAATATACGTTCAGCGTGGCAGCCGATGAACCGCTCAAGCTGACGCTGGTCTGGCACGACTTCCCAGGCGCTCCGAATAGCGATCCGAATATCGTCAACCTGCTGCGGATGGAAGTTGAAACACCGGGTGGACAGGTGTTTAGCCAGAAGCTGCCGTCCAGCGGAGTGCCCAACCCGTTCTGGGATGCAAGCAGTAACGACTATGACGATCGCAATACCGTGCATCAATATGCGGTTGATGTACCGGCTGCCGGCGACTACATTGTTCGCGTACGTGCCCTGAACGTGGCGATGGGTTCGGCTCAGCCATACGCACTGGTCGTTACGGGTTCCGGCGTTAACGAGCTCGTCGACGGCAATGTGTTTGCCGATGGCTTTGAGTTGGAACCGACAGGCTGAAGTGAAAGAAATGCCCTTTTCGAATACGCAACGACAAATCCTGCTCGATGTTCACGGTGTCGGACCGAAAATCATTGAGCGCTTGGAACAGATCGGAATTGATTCTTTACATGCGCTCGCCCAGTGCAATGCGGAAGAGATTTGCACGCAGATCAGTGGGTTGTTGAAGAGTACGTGTTGGCGCAACAGCCCTTATGCACGGCAGTCGATTCAGTCTGCGATCGATACAGCTCGGTCGTTTACTCATTCGGGCGTAGCGCAAACGACGGCGGATTGAAGCGATGCCAATCCTGTTCATGGACGATGGCGTCGAGCGTTACGTCCCAGGGCTCGAGCGGTAACGACGCCTCATTGATTTGCTGCAAGCTATAGGCCGTGCCGATCAACTGCGGTCGGTTTGATTTTTCACGCGACCGGCAGAACGCAAAACAGCGGTCGTAATAGCCACCACCCATGCCGAGTCGAGCGCCGGCTCGATCGTAAGCCACTAATGGTAGCAGTACGGTATTCAAGTCTTGCGGCTTGCGTGAAGCGCCGTCGACAGGTTCGAGGATGCCAAAGCGATTCGGTGTTAATGCCGACCCAGGGTTCCAGGCACGGAACTGCATATTAGCGCCGTTCAAAACGGGCAGATACAGTCGATGGCCTTGCGCGGCAAGTCGTTGCAATGCATCACCAAGGTCAGGTTCGCCTTTGAACGCCAGGTAGGCAGCAATATGCTGTGGCGGTTCGTTGCCAATGGCCTCAATGATGTGCTGACTGATTTGCGTATCGAATTCAAGCCGCTGAATAGCGTCGATGGACGAGCGTGCAGCGATCAACTGCTCACGTAACTGCGCTTTGATTGGATCGGATGACGGGCTCAACCGGATGCTTCCATCCATAGACAAAAGTGTAGGCGCTCTCCGCAAATGCCGCTGCAAAATCGGAGACCTTGAACCAGAGGTTCAGGTGGGAGAGCTCTTCGGGCCATTAGGCGATTCGCTCAAAACGAATATGCGCACCGGCACCGAAAGGGGCTGTCCCGATGGTCGATAAGTAGGGACAAGGCATAATGCGATTTCACTGGCAAACATCGCAGAGAGCGCCTGAGAAAATCATACACCAAGGCCGTGCCGGGTTGGATGACGCTTTTTCGACAAGACAGCTTAGAATGAGTCTGAAGTATGGCTAGTACAGGAATCGCGTTCGGATCGTTGCTGGAATTGAGTTGAGTCCATTCAACAACGGCCCTGGGTCATCGGTTTCAACATCCATCACCACATAGCCTACGTCCGGCAGCGTTTGCAGATACTGGCCTGCAATGTTGATGCCGGCTTGCGAAAATACCTGGTTTACAGCCTGCAGTACGCCGGGTTCGTTATGGTGAATATGCAGAATTCGCCGGGCGGTGGCCGGCTTCGATGAACTCACATCCGGCAGATTGACGTTGGGGAAGTTGACGGCACCCGTAGTCGAGCCATTATCCGAATACTGAATCATCTTGCCGGCGACATCAATCGCGATATTCTGCTGGGCCTCGAACGTGCTGCCGCCGATATGCGGTGTCAGCAGTACATTGTCATACTTGCGCAGTTCAGACAGGAACTCGTCGCTGGCCGAGGCAGGTTCGCTAGGGAATACGTCAATGGCGGCGCCGTTGATATGTCCACTGTCCAGGGCTTCGGTCAAGGCCGAAATCGATACCACGCGGCCGCGTGAAGCGTTGATCAGATGTGTGCCAGACTTCATTTGCGCGATTGCGGTCTGATCGATCAGGTTTTGCGTTTGCTCGGTATCGGGCACGTGCAGCGAAACCAGATCGGAACGCCTCAGCAGTTCGCCCAGCGAGTTGACGGGTTCGGCGTTGCCGAGCGGCAGCTTGCGCTCAATATCGTAGTAGGCCACCCGCAGCCCGAGTCCTTCGGCCAGCACGCCAAGCTGCGAGCCGATGTGGCCATAGCCGACGATCCCCAGCGTCTTGCCGCGCACTTCATACGCATCGCGCGCGGTTTTCAGCCATTGGCCGCGATGTGCGGCCGCATTCTTGGCCGGAATACCGCGCATCAGCATGACAATCTCGGCCAATACCAGCTCGGCGACCGAGCGCGTGTTGGCATACGGTGCATTGAATACGGGAATGCCCTGATGACGCGCTGCGTTCAGGTTTACCTGGTCGGTGCCGATGCAGAAACAGCCGATGCCGGCCAGCTTCTCGGCATTCTGCAATACGGATTCAGTAAGCTGGGTGCGCGAACGAATGCCGAGAAAGTGCACCTCGCGGATTTTTTCCGTCAGTTCATTTTCAGGCAGGGCCGAGCTGAAACTTTCAATCTGGCTGTAGCCCGCTTCACGGAAACAGGCCTCGGCGCTTTGTTGAATGCCTTCGAGCAACAGAATGCTGATTTTGTCCTTGGCCAGCGAATAATTTCGATGAGATTCTTGCACGATATTTCAAGCGATTATGTTGTTTTCGAATACTCGCTCACTATAGTCGAATCATCCGGTCATAATAGTCGGGCAAGCAGAGAATTTTTTTGCCAACATCATGACCGCGACCCCTATCAGCAATTTGCCGCGCCTGCCCAGTGCTCTTGAAACGCTGGCCGATGCTGATTCATTACAGCATTACGGCCGCGACTGGACGCGTTTCTGGTCGCCGAATCCCTCGTCGATCGTGTTTCCGCGTTCGACCGGGCAGGTCGTGGAGCTGGTTCAGTGGGCGCGTAAACACAAGATCGGACTGGTGCCATCGGGCGGTCGGACCGGGCTTTCGGGCGGTGCGGTGGCAATGAATGGTGAGGTGGTCGTATCGTTTGACAAGATGCGTCAGGTGCTGGCTCTGGATACCATCGAGCCGAGCATTCAGGTTCAGGCCGGGGTACCGATCGGCGAATTGCAGCGGATTGCAGCCGATGCCGATCTGTATTATCCGGTTGACTGGGCTGCGGCTGATTCGTCACAGGTCGGTGGCTCAATCGCGACCAACGCCGGCGGCATTCGCGTGCTGCGTTACGGTATGACGCGCGACTGGGTGCATGGCCTGACCGTAGTCACCGGCGCGGGCGAGGTGCTGGAACTCAATCAGGGTCTGATCAAGAACAACGCCGGGCTCGATCTGCGTCATCTGATGATCGGCAGTGAGGGCACGCTCGGCCTGATTACGGAAGCCGTGCTCGGACTGACTCAGCGGCCGCCCGAACGCTCGGTGCTGCTGCTCGCATTCAGTGGGCTGGATGCGATCATGCGGGCCTTTGCCGCGCTGCGTGCCGGCTTGAATCTGTCTGCATTTGAGTTCTTTGACGCTGCCTGCGTGGAGGCTGTGCATAAGCAAGGCAACGAGACGTTTCCGCTTGAATCGGACGCCCCGTTCTATGCCGTAGTGGAGTTTGATGACGTCAATGGTGCCGGTCAGGAGGCGGCGCTAACGGTGTTCGAGCAGCTGGTTGAGAGCGAGGTCGTGATCGATGGCCTGATGAGCCAGAGCGCGGCTCAGGCCGCAGAACTCTGGCGCTGGCGCGAGTCGATCAGCGAGTCGATTGCGAATGATGTACCGTACAAAAATGATCTGTCGGTACGCATTAGTGCGGTGCCCAACTTCCTGCGTGATCTGGATGCGCTTGTGCAAAAAAGCTACCCACAGTTTCGCGTGCTGTGGTTCGGTCATATCGGCGACGGCAATCTGCACATGAACGTACTCAAGCCCGAGGACTGGGCGGTGGAGGATTTTCATGCCGCCTGTAATCAGCTCAGCCCGCAGGTGTTCGAACTGGTCAGACAACATGAGGGCAGCCTTTCGGCCGAGCACGGCGTCGGCTTGCTCAAGCGCGATTATCTGCCGATGATTCGCACCGCTGAGGAACTGGCCATCATGCGTGCGATCAAACAGGCCTTCGACCCGGATGGCATCATGAACCCTGGCAAGTTGCTGGCGGACCGAGACATATGAGCGAACCACCAAAGATTGCGACCGATTACTGCGAACTTGCGCCCGGCCATGAATGGCACGGGCCGTATCACGATCATGAATACGGTTTTCCGATTGACGACGATGCCGGGTTGTTTGAACGACTGATTCTGGAAATCAATCAGGCCGGTTTGTCGTGGCTGACCATTTTGAAAAAACGCGAGAATTTCAATAATGCCTATGCCGGGTTTGATCCGGCCCGGGTCGCGGCCTTCGGTGAAAAAGACCGTGCACGTCTGCTGAACGATGCCGGCATTATCCGCAACCGGCTGAAAGTGGATGCAGCGATTCACAATGCCAATCGTGTGGTCGAAATGATCGGGCACTACGGCAGCTTTGCTGGCTGGCTCAATGCCGAGCATGAGGGGCATGATCCGAATGATCTGAAATCATGGATCAAGCTGTTCAAGAAAAACTTCCGCTTTACCGGGCCGGAAATTGTGCGTGAGTTTTTAATCAGCACGGGATACCTGAAAGGCGCGCATCGTGAAGACTGCCCTGTGCATGAGCGGATCATCAAGGCCCGTCCGCCTTGGCTAATTCGCTAGCTCTAGATTGGAGATCATTTAATCTTTTCTTGATCCTCACTTGATCATTTATTGATATCGGCTTGTGTAGGGTCGATCCTTAGTACAGTTTTATGGAAATCCACATGTTTGGAAAAATACTCCTTGCAGGCATCAGCCTACTGGTTTGCGTGATCGGCCACGCGCAGGAGCCGGCACCCAGTGTGGAACCTTCGAGCGCGGTTTCAACCGCACTGCCGCTGGATCTGGATGTACTGTGGGCAAGTCGTGATCTTCAGCCGCTGCGCGATTGGCTTGGGGATCTCGACCCGGCACGTGCAGATCAGCCTGATGCATTACGGATTCGCGCACGGCTGGCCCAACTTGATGGTGATTTGGATGCTGCGGACGGCTTGATCGAACGGGCGCTTGAATTGGTTTCGGACTCATCCGAACTTAGATCCAAATTATTATCCGATCGGGCCATGCTGCACTTAAGTAACCTCGACGGTTCAGGTATGTTCCGTTCGCTGCGCGTTGCCCGTGCGGCACTTAAAGACTTCGAGCAGGCTGTGGAATTGAACCCGGATTATGTCCCAGCACTATTTGGCCTGTTGCAATACCACAACAACGCGCCAGCGATTGCCGGCGGCCGCAAGGCGCGGGCTGAAGAGGTGCGCGAGCAGTTGAGTATCCTGGCACCGGCCCGGTTAGTAGGGATGGATGCAGCCGGCCTGCTGGGGGAAAACCAGTCCGAGAAAGCATTGGAGCAGTTCGATGCAGCATTAGCTCTAGGGCCGAATCCGAGTCGCCCACTGTGGCTAATGTATAAAAGCCTCGCGCTCCAGCGCCTGGATCAGTTCGAACAAGCGGTCGACCTATTGGAACAAGCCGTCAGCGA
>JBCCHH010000090.1:0-6549 GCA_039028855.1 Pseudomonadota bacterium
GCGAAGGGCCGCGTTACACCTCGTATCCGACGGCACTGCAGTTTTCCGAGCGGTTTACTGCCGGCGACTGGATCACTGCGCTGCAGGATAGCAATCGTTTGCCGATTCCCGCCGACCTTTCGGTGTATGTGCATGTGCCGTTTTGTTCGAGTCCCTGTTTTTATTGCGGCTGTAATCGTGTGATCACCCGTTCGCCAGTGGTCGGGCAGCAGTTTCTTGTCCAGTTGGAGCAAGAGGTAGAGCGGGTAGCATGCCATATTGATTCTGATCGGATGGTCCGACAGGTGCACCTGGGCGGTGGAACGCCGACGTTTCTCAATCGCTTTCAGCTCGATGGCTTGATCAAGCTGCTTCGCAAGCATTTCAACTTCGCCGAACCGGCTGAGATCGGCCTTGAGGTTGACCCACGTACGATTACGCCTGAGGACATTCGGGCGCTGACAGAGACCGGATTTAACCGCATCTCTATCGGTATTCAGGACTTGAACCCTGAGGTGCAGAAAGCCGTCAACCGAATACATGATGCCGATCAGGTGTGGGCAATTATCGATGCATCACGTTCAGCCGGGTTCGAATCGATCAGCGTTGATTTGATTTATGGCTTGCCGCTGCAAACCACTATGGCGTTCGCCGATACGGTCGAGCAGGTGATTGAAATGCGGCCAGGTCGAATTTCGTTATTCAACTATGCCCATATGCCGAGTAAGTTCAAGGCACAACAGCGGATCAAGCAGGAGGAATTGCCGCCATCGGCAGCCAAGCTGGCAATTTTTCGCAATACCTTGAATCGACTGTTGGATGCAGGCTATGAGTGGATCGGGATGGATCACTTCGCGCTGCCTGACGATGCACTAGCCATTGCGCGTAAAAACGGTAGCCTAGTGCGCAATTTTCAGGGCTACTCAACCAACGGTGGCTTGGATTTGATCGGTTTTGGGCCCAGCGCCATTTCACAAGTCGGTGACAGTTTTGCGCAAAATCATCGAGCCTTAGCGGCCTGGCAGCGGAGTCTGGACGTTGATCCACTGCCGACCGCGCGCGGTTTGCAGCAAACGCCCGAAGATGAGTTACGTGCATCGATCATCAGTGAAATCCTATGTCGAGGGTCATTGCGCTGGTGCGAATATGAGCTGGAATACGGCATCGTCTTCAGCCACTATTTCGAAGCAGAAATCAAGAAACTTCGAATGCTGGCCGATGACGGACTGATTGCATGGATCGATGGAGGTTTTCAGGCGACCGCAGCCGGCTTGTTGTTTGTGCGCGCGATTGCAATGGTGTTCGATCAATACCTGCCGAAACAGCCTGCGACTGGAGCAGCCAAACAGTTTTCACGCATCGTCTAGGCATCCAATTTGTCGACGATGCCGTTCGCCGGTTTGTTATGATGTAGCATACATTCGATTTTCGGCACTACGCCTTATCCTCATACAAAAAGAAAACAACGTGAGCCAGCCGATCAATCTTAACCAAGCCAGCCGCGCACAAACCTCGTGTCGTGATTGCAGTCTGCTTGATCTTTGTTTTGCTCAGGATGTAGCCGAATCGCGTCGTGACGAGCTCGATAGCATCATTCGGCGTCAGCAGCGGTTGGACCGTGACGATCACCTGTTTTACGCCGGCCAGAATCTGAAGAGCATCTGCGTGGTGCGTACCGGCACGGTCAAAACCTATCAGCTTTCGCGCGAAGGGGACGAAATCGTCACCGGGTTTCATCTGCCGGGCGAGTTGATCGGACTAGATGCCATTGGTAATCAACGTCATCCCCAGTTTGCGGTTGCGCTGGAAGATAGTCGCTTTTGCGAAATTCCCTATACCGATTTCGAGAAAATGCTCAACCAGAGCAGCCAGCTAAACCAACTGATGCTCAAACTGCTGTCTGCCGATATGGTCGAAATGCGTGATTTGATGCTCGTCGTCAGCCGTATGGACGCGCGTGCGCGGATTGCTTTGTTTTTGTTGAATTTATCGCGTCGACTCGCACGGCGTGGTCAGGAACCGAGCCGCTTCCGCCTTGCCATGGACCGGCGCGATATCGCGAACTATCTCGGCCTTACGATCGAAACCGTATCGCGAAATTTGAGCACAATGCAGAAAAAAGGCCTGCTCAGCGTACGCGGCAAGCGCTTACACCTGCTGCAGCCCGACGCGCTGCTTGAGATCGCCGGTCGTGAGCACGAAGACCTGCTGCTTCAGGTGGGCTGAAGTTGGTGCAGCCTGAAAGAGTGCGGGCATAAGCGTATTTCGAATTCAGTCATTCCGCCGGCAGGCGCGTCGATTCGATCAATGAACCGAACATCAGCGCGTTAGCCAGTAGCTTTTCTGTACCTACCCAATAACCGCGGAACACATAGTCATCAGCCATGCGGATCACAACACCGCGGCCGAAGCGGTTTGCGTCGAGTGCGGTTGTAGCGCTGAGTTGTTCGCGCGTTGCTTTTGAAAGATAACCGGCCATGAGTGGATTCTCCGCATAGCGGCCCGGCGCAGCGTAGGCGTTACGGGTCGATTGCAGCACGTGTGAACCGCGTCGGAAGGTACTGATGGCATCCTGCGTATAGCCAAACCCGAGTGGATGCGTCACGTCGAGTGTCATATTGAGCGCGCTGCCGCCGATCAGCGTGCGTACGAAATCCTGATCGAAATCCGCGTAGCGTCGCAGTTCGGCGTCAGATTCAGTTTCGTCTGACGACGTTTGCGATTCGACAAACGCCCAATCCAGATCGAGCGATTCCACCCATTTCGAGGCATTGCGCATGGCAATCAGCTGTCCACCGCCGTGCACATAGTCGGTCAGATTCTGCTTGAAAGTATCGGGCTGGTTGTCATAGCTGCCGTCGGGCAGGAGCAGGTGCGAATATTCACTCAAATCGATGCGGTTGCGCGCCAGCCAGTTCAGATCGAGCTGAACCACAGGCTGATCGAGTCGCGTGTCGAACCAGTGCCACAGATAGCCGGCGTGGTTAGCGCGTACGCCGGGTCCAACGACCAGCGCGGGGTTTAGCGGCTGCAGCACGGGCGCATTCGGGCTGCCGAGATCGAGGCCGGCCAGACTCAAACCGGTATCGGCTGCCAGCAGTTCAACGCCATAGTGTCGTGATAATTCTTTTAATCGCGTCGTGGCCGACGGCAAATGCGCTTCCTGGATGGCCGGATGCACAATGATGCTGCCGCGTACCAACTCGCGCGATACGCCGCCGAGGTCAACCGTGCTGGGTTGTTTGATTGCCTGTACACGATAGCCCTCACGCAGCAGTGCTGCGGCCACCGCTGGTGCGCGATATTGATCCCAGCGAATGATCCAGGCCGGTGCCTGTTCGGGCCAATTGGTGGCGGGCGTTTGACTGATGACAGATGTTCGAGTCAAAGGAGCCCCGCTTTCGGGTAAGCTGCGGACTTCACTCAGCGGCAGATTGTAGGCCAGATGCATCGGCCACGCCGAGACGTCGTAGAAGGTTTCCATGGGCAGTTCGGTTGGTGCATCGAAAATGGAGCGAATCAGCCGGAATTGATCCTGGCGCGCCGGAATCACCCAGGCGCGACCGGCCGGATAGTCAACGCCGTCGATGGTGACTTCACCTGTCGTTGGGCGCACTTCAATGGCGTGGCCGAGCAGCATTCGTAGCAGACTTTCAGCACGGCCCGGGTCGCCGCTGTCGGCGAGTATCCAACCGCCGCCGCTTTCAAGCGCTTCGGTGAAGAACTCAGCTTGGTAGTCGAGCAGTTCATCCTGATGTGCGTAGGCGCCCTTAAGTGAGGAAATCGAGGTGCGTACCTGGTTCGCAATCGCTTCGGCGAAGCTGCGCTCACCGTAGTGGGTTTGCATCCGGTGACCGCGCGCCGAGGCCTGCTCGAACAGAATGCCGACGCTGCCGGTCAGATCGGGGTAAGTTGAACCTTTGCCGGCGTAGTAATCGTCGAATACTTCTTTGGTGTAGAAGGGTTCACCGGCCTGGTCGAGAATGTTGGCATGGAATTGGGCGATTTTCTGCGTGATTTCAAACACGCGTGATGGCGTGGCCGGATTGTTACGTTCGGGTACGCCGGGCTGGAAGAAATAAGTCGCGTTGTGACCCATTTCATGCACATCGGTCAGCACATGCGGACGCCAGCGATGATATTCGCGCAGGCGATTTTGCGACTCCGGATGCGTCAGCGGCAGCCAGTCGCGATTCAGATCGAACCAGTAATAACTCGTGCGTCCATTCGGCCAGACTTCGTTATGCTCGCGGTCTCGCGGGTCAGATGAGGGATGCCGGCCGCGGTGGTTGTTGACCCAATGTGCGAAGCGATCGATACCATCGGGGTTGATCATCGGCTCCATGACGATGATCATTTCATTGAGCCAGTTTTGGACCTGATCATCATTCGAAGCAGCCAGATACCAGGCGGTTAGTGCAGCCGCACTCGCAGCCGAAGCTTCATTGCCGTGTACGGCATAGCCGAGCCAGATTACGGGCGGACCCTCGCCGGCACGGCTGGCGTCCTGCCGCTGATCGCGAATTTCTTCAAGCTCAGCCAGACGTTCCGGGCTGGCAAAATACAGCAGTACCTGGCTGCGACCGCCGTGGCTTCGACCAATCGTTTCGATTTGCACCCGATCCGACAGTTCGGCCAGGGTTTGGTACATGTCCAGCAACTCATGATGATGCGGGTGCCGGTCGCCAGGTTCGAAACCGAGCAGGCCGGCCGGCAGCGGCAGCGAGTCATCGCGCGTTAACTCATCGGGCAGGCCCGGCAGGGTTTGAGCAGATAAGGCGGTGCCTATGGACAGCAGAGCAACGGCAGTCAGCATGCGTATGATTTGGATTGTGCAAGCGTAAGAAAATTTCGGCATCGTTCGTTTATTGATGTGTGGTCAGTACGGAATTGGCCTGATAGCATAGCCGCATGATCCAGCCAATATTGAACTGTAAGCGGAGAATGAATGATGCGACTGATTTCTAAAGACCTGACGGACGGCCAGCCGATTGCATCGAAGTTTGCGTTTGGCAAGCTCGATGATCAAGCGCCAATGGCACTATCCGACAATATCAGCCCACAGCTGGCGTGGCAGAACGCGCCGGAAGGGACGAAATCGTTTGTGTTGCTGTGCGTGGATCCCGACGTACCGTCGGTGGCTGATGATGTCAACCAAGCCGGTAAGACCATTCCAGTCGACCTGCCGCGCGTGGATTTTTATCACTGGGTCATGATCGATATCCCGGCGCATGTAACGGAGCTGGCACAAGGCGAGTGCGGCCGCGGCGTTGAAGTGGGCGGGAAACAACAGCCGCCCGGCCCGGCTGGAAGCCGGCAGGGTCTGAATGACTATACCCGGTTTATGGCCGGTGGCGAAATGGCAGGACAGTACTTCGGTTACGACGGCCCATGTCCGCCGTGGAACGACGAGCGGCTGCATCACTATCATTTCATCGTATTTGCGCTCGATGTCGAACGCTTAGAGCTAGCCGATGAATTTGATGGTCCGGCGGTACGCGATGCGATGAAGGATCACATCCTCGGCCAGGCCAGCTTGACCGGCAGCTACACGCTAAACCCGGACGTGGCCGTTTGATCAAGAATTCGCTCAGGCAGAGTTTGAACGTAGCGCGGTGACCTGGCTACAGATTGTTGTGCTGGCCCTGATTCAGGGCGTCAGCGAATTCCTGCCGGTATCGAGCTCGGCACATCTGGCGCTGGTTAATCAGTTTTCCGACTGGGCCGATCAAGGTCTCGCGTTTGATGCTGCCGTGCACACCGGCACGCTGGTTGCGGTGTTGATCTATTTTCGTAGCGATCTTGCAAATCTTTTGTCCGCGTTCAGCGCTTCTGCCAGTCGGGCGCAAAAAACGCTGCTGTTTGCGCTGCTCATTGCAACCATGCCGGCGCTGCTTGTCGGTGCGCTGGCATCAAGCTGGATCGAGCTGTGGTTACGCAGCCCGCTGTTGATCGCAGCGACCACCATTGTGTTTGGCTTATTGCTTGGTCTGGCTGATTTGTCAGGCAAGAAAGACCGGCCAATCGAACGCATCGGGCCAAAATCAGCGCTATGGATCGGCCTGGCGCAAATACTGGCGCTGGTGCCTGGCACCTCGCGTTCGGGCGTCACAATCACAGCCGGTTTATCGCTCGGTCTGACGCGCGAGTCGGCGGCCCGGTTCTCGTTTTTGCTGTCGATTCCAATCATCGCTGCGGCGGGTGGCTGGGGCTTTGTCAGTGGCATGCGTGACGGCGGCAGTTTTGAACTCGTTCAGTTTTTGCTCGGGGCAATGGTCTCAGGCGTGTTCGCCTGGCTAACGATTGCGCTGTTTATGGCATGGTTGAAGCGGTTTGGGATGATGCCGTTTGTGATCTATCGACTAATCTTGGGGGTGTTTTTGCTGATCTGGTTTTGGCCCGAAAGCTGATGGCGTGTTGATGACGGATAAGAGTCGACGACGAGATGGTTTTGCTTTACAGGCAAATTCAGGCTAAGAAAACGACCAGAGAAAACCGCTTCACATAATAATGACAGGAACGCTGAACAAAAAAATCATATTTGATTAATTTTTGATCATTTCGAGCAAA
>JBCCHH010000091.1:0-6545 GCA_039028855.1 Pseudomonadota bacterium
GCTGCGGCATTGATGTTGAGCAGACCATTGAATGCTGGGGCTCCCTGTTTGCCGGTGCAGGATTGCCGCCTCCATCCAGCGGCTGGACAGGCGTGGCTTCTACGCGTGCCGCAACTGCCTGGTCCAACCCCTCAAGACCCGGCTGGATTGCTGGGTTCGATAGCGATCAAACACGTACAGCCACAGACTATATGTCGGGCTCGTTTCCTTTCCTGTTCGATTCGCCTGCGAGCTGTGGATTGCGTGATGGCGAATTCCGATGTGCTCAAGGCACGGATCGTTGGGGCGTGCCGGAAGGGCCGTGGCGCGATGTGGCCGTAACATCGGCCGAAGCGGTGGCCTGGTGCGGCATTCGCGAAACAGGTCTGCTGGAATGTGCAAGCCGCTTGCCTGGCAGTCAGTTGTCGAATGTACCTGTCGGCACCTTCCAGCAAATCAGCTTGACCTATGACTGGTTCAATGCCATGCCCCAGGAACAGGCCGTGGCACTGGCCGAGGCCGGCAGTCTGGTCTGCTGGTCGACTGCCGGCCTCTGCAGCGTACCGGCGGGTAATGACTTCATCCAGATTACTGATTTCACCATTGCTCCACAGCAGGCGCTTCGAGTCAACGGCGAATTGGTCAATGTCGATAACGGATCCTCCATTGTCAGTGAAGTGTTCGATCGATTTGACAGTCTCGTGGGTTACCGCAGCGACAACACAATCGGTTGGTGGGTCGAGCCCGGCAGGCCGGTTCCTGCAGGCAGCTACCGGGATGTGATTTTGACCAGTACTATCATGCTGGGTCCAGGTAGTGTTCAGACTACGGCCAATGCATGTGGTGTTCGTACTGATGGAGGCGTTGACTGTTGGGAAGACACCGGCGGAATGGCCGATATCGTGTTTTCAATGCCAGGTAACTATCGGCAGATTCACAGTCTGGTTGGTTTGAATCTGACGGATGCAGCCGGTATTGGCCAGACCTTTGCCGTGCGCACATTTGGCAATGCCTTGAAACCGGCGGTAGAACTGGCTACGAGTTTTTCGGCCCAATGCATGATTGACCTGGATGGTCAGATTGGCTGTAAGGGCGCAAGTGTATCCGATAGCTCACCCATCAACCTGGCGACCGGGGATTTTCGGGGTATGGCGATGGAGAATGAACTGGTCTGTGCCATCAATGAGGATGATCGTGTCCGGTGCTGGGATCTTGGCGACAGCGTATTGCCGATGTTTCCTGATGAGCCGTTTTCCAGGGTTGCCGTCGGCGTCGATCATGCCTGTGCGATTACCGCCAGCGGCGGTCGTGTGGTATGCAATGGCAATAATCCGTTTCAGTCTCTGCCGGCTGAGCCCTTTCCAGCGGTTCAGGGCCAGTATAGGGATCTTGCTACGAGTGCCTTCGGCACCTGTGTTATTGACCCCGATGGCAAAGTGGAATGTTTCGGTCCTGTCTGGATCGGCACCGGGCCGCCGAACGCCTCCATCCGCTATGAACAGATCGAGATCACGGCGTTTACCGATCAGTTCTGCCTGATTGATCAGAACGATCAGCTTGAGTGTTTTCGTCGTCCCCTTTCATCGTCCGATCCTGAATGGATATCGTTCTTTTCTCCGAACGGCGCATTTCAAGATGTTGCAATTACATCCAATGCAATCTGCGCACTGGGTGTAGATGGTGTTGGTCGCTGCTGGGGGATTGAGGCTACGCTGGCCGAATGGAATACAGACGGACCCAGAATCTGATCCATGTCATCTGCAGTAGTGCGGCTGGTATTGTCTTGAGCGTTGTTGGAATCGATCGCGCGGCGTATTTAACCAACTCGACAACAATAAAGAGTTATCCTCAGCGGTCACTGCAGATCAGCTCGAATTTGTCTCGTCATACCAGCCGAAAGGTAACGTCATGCTTCATGCGTGCCGATTAGCTATCGTCTTTTAAGACGCCAGTGGTCTTAAGCTTTTCTTCAAGCTGTTGCGTCTTAACGAGTGCAACCAGACTGAATGTCATGCCGGCCGTACCCACACAAAACCCCAATATACCGAATACTTCCATGATCAACGCTCCTTCATTAGTTATTGGTTTCTTAGCATCAGTCTAGTGTTCCACGCGCTAGTCTGCCAATAGCCCAAATGTCATTCACTGGTTTGAACAGAGTAGTGGACGCCTGAAATAGCAGGGATGATGCGACAGGGTATTTCGATCAATTAGATCATCGTTTCCGCTCCGCAACTGTCTTGGGTTTGCCCGACGAAGATCCTGGGCAGGTTGTACTGGATAATCTGCTGTATGGCTCGCTTAAACCGAACGAGCCGGCCTGGTGCCGGCCCGAACGGAGCCGTTGGAGAGCGGCGAAAACAGGATTAGGCCGTCCAGCCACCGTCGATATTGATGGTTTGTCCGGTAATAAAGCGCGCTTCGTCGGAGGCCAAAAAAGCAGCCAGCCACGCTACTTCCTCGGGTTTGCCGTAACGCCCCAGTGCCGTCAATTGCGTTTGGGTTGAAGCCCCAGGATTCTTTTCGGCATCGTTTGGATTCATGTCGGTATCAATCGGACCCGGTTGAATGGCGTTGACCGTAATACCCCGGTCACCCACCTCGCGTGCAAGTGCCCGGCTGAGTCCGGCTTGTGCGGCTTTGGACGCGGTGTACAGGGTTAAACCCGGAAACGGTGCAATTTCAGCCATAATCGAACTTACTGTAATGACGGAGCCACCATTGTTCATATGCGGCAGTGCAGTGCGAACGGCTTCAAAGACGCTGCGTGCATGCAAATCAAAGCTGTAGTCGAATCGCTCGTCACTGATTTCATTGATCGGGCCGGTATCGAAGGTTCCACCAGAAACCACGAGGATACTCGGTGCGCCGAGTTCAGAAATGACACGGTTAACCGCGGCGCTGTAGTCACCACGTTGGCTGGCGTTGGCTTGAATCGCGAGCGCGCGGCGACCCAGGCCTTGTACTTGTTCAACAAGCGCCTCTGCGGCGCCTGCAGAGCTCGAATAGCTGATTGCAACATCGGCACCCTGCCGGGCGAGTTGGCGTGCAGTAGCGGCACCGATGCCACGGCTTCCGCCCAATACCAGTGCTGTTTTTCCAATTAGATCAATCATGTGGCTACGTCCTGTTTCTGTAATGAGGGTTGAAAAATCTAGAGTGTCTAAATAAAATACTATCTGGTATTTAAATAATCAAGTGCTGTGGCACAATTTTTTTCCAACTGGTATTCAAATTAACAGCCATGTCGCGCGGACGCCCCCGAATTCATCATGAACAGACGGTTCTGGATGCCACAATTGATGTGCTCTGGCGCGAGGGTGTACGTGGGATTTCGCTGAATCAACTGGCGAAGGAGACTGGAATTCCCAAGCCGGTGATTGCCAACACGGTCGGCTGCAAGGATGAGCTCATTGCGCAAGCCTTGACGCACTATCGTGAGCGTACCCAAAACGACTTCAATACGGTACTGAATAATGCTGAATCACTGGCTGATCTCATGCAGGGCTATCTTGCAGTAATGCTTGAGCGTCAGACCCTACAGGGCAGGCCGCCGGGGTGTTTTCTGTCTGAGGCGAATCGTGAGTGTGCGCGGATCGAGAGCGGCCCGATACGTGAAGCTCTCGATCGGATCAATCACCAGTCGCAAGATACGTTGATTCAAGCTTTAACCCGACTCGGTGCTGCTGCACCAGAGGATCTGGCCCGCTATCTCTCGGCGCAGGGCGCAGCCATGTCGAGTCTTGCACGAAACGGCGCATCACGCGCTGAACTGGAACAGTTTGTCGAACTCGCCGCGCGTGTTGTTGATTAGCCCAGCTTCAATTTCATGCCTTCATGCGAAGCCACGAACCCGAGTTGTTCATAAAACCGCAGCGCATCGGGTCGGGCTTTATCCGTGGTTAGCTGAACGATGTTGCAGCCTTGTTGCTGAGCGTGCTCGATTGCGTACTCGAATAGGGCCCGCCCGATGCCTTGGGAACGGTGGCTTTGTGCTGTACGAACACCTTCAATCAAAGCGCGTTTACTGCCTTGATGAGTCAGGTAATGCAGAACATTGAGCTGTAGCACGCCAACGACTTGATCATTCAGGCAGGCCACCATCAGCTCATGGTTCGCATCGGCTTCAATCGCTTCAAATGCCTCGAAATACACAGCGGGTAACGGCTGTGTATTGTCTTCTCTCGTCTGCCCAAGTGCGTCATTCGCGAGCATATCCACGATTACCGAAAGATCGTTGCGCCGGGCAGGACGCATATGAAAATGATCATCTGCCATAGTGCTGCTAATCAGGGTCGTGAGAACGTAGCCGATACCGGCGCATGGTCAGACTGGGTATCGAGAAAATCCTGGTTGTCGCTGATTTCACCGATCTGGCCGATGACGGTGAACTGATCTTTGATACTCGGTGAATAGGCAATATGGTCAATGATGCCGGCGAATCGGGGGACGAGAAACGTACAGTTCTGCAGCAGCTCTGCACTGCAGTCAGCCTGGATGGCGCTCTCATAGCCCCGTTGCCGCAAACGTTCGAGTTCTGGGACAGCAAAATCCATATTGAAATCACCGGCAATGATGAAATGGGCGTTACGGTCTTCGGCACGATGTGACCGGATGGAATCGAGAATCTGGCCGACCTGTGCGTCACGGATTTGGTTATCGCACTGTTCATCATCGCCAACGGGACGATTGGATTTCAGATGGACGCCGTACAGCCGAAACTCCACGTCAAGCGTACGGGAACGAAAAGCTGCGGTGGTCGGCGATCGCACGCTTTCATAGCTGCAGCCTGCACCGTCGTCATAGATCGTATCATTCGACAAGTCCGTGACCTCATCAAGCAATTCAATCGTGTCTGTCTTGTGCAACATGACGACAAACTGCTGTCGATCGGGACTGGCGCCACCATAATTGCCGTGACCGGAAAGCATGTAGCCGACCGCCTCCAGGCTCGGCAGCAGCAGATTTTGCCACTCGCTTGAACCGATGTTGATTTCCTGCAGTACCACCACATCCATTGCCGCCTGATCATGAATCTGCGCCACCAGACGATCAACTTCGGCCTGTGTGTCGGCCGGGCCGTTGTTGCCGAACAGACGGATATTAAATGAGCCGATCGTTAGACAGTCTTCATTTGAGCAGGCCGCTTGATCGGGTTCCTGGCTGCAGCCGGTAATCAGTACGATCAGTATCAGGAGTAAAGTTTTCTTCATCGGTCAGGCCTGCAGTTTGTGCTGGCTAGATGATAGCAAACCGGCGCAGTCTTTCGACTTGTGATTGCATTTTTCAGCGTTGTTACCGAAACAAAAACGGCGCTCGAATGGCACCGTTCTTATTTTGCCTTGAGTTGCGGTAGTGGCGCTTACAGATCGGCAGGATGCGTGTCTTTGATTGCCGGCCAGCGCTGATCGGCACGTTCGATATTGCCCGGGATATTTTGAATCCAGCGCTCTTGAACCTGCTTGCTCAGGTTTAGATACAAGGTGCCATCAACCACGCGATAGGCGAGCGGGTCGCCGACGAACTTGCGTCCACCGGTGACACCAAATGCGCAGTACCCACCGTAGGCCGGAACGTATTCTTGCGGACTGGCTTCAAACGTAGCTTTGTTCTCTGCATTACTGAACAGATAGATTTCGTCATTGAAATAGGCGACGTTGCCACCGTTACCTTTGGCCGGTGTGCCGTCGCCCTGGTGATAGGAAACGACGTCATAGCCTTGAACGGCAACAGTGTTGATTGAGTTGCCATATGCGGAGGTAATGCCGGCAAAAGCGAGCAAGGTGGTTGCGATGAATAGGGAAATCTGTCTTGTCATGGTGATGCTCTCGTTCTGTGTTGATGAATCAGTCGTGGCTAACAAGAACGAATGCACTCGGGTTTTCTTTCAATGGAATCGCATTTTGTTACAGTTAGAACGATTGATAATCCCGATCAATCTTGCCCATTATTTAAGACTATGGCCGAAACTGGATCAGCGGTGCGATCGATTTGGAAAAACCCGTCAACTGATCAAGCACTTCTCCTTTGAGCCAGGCGGATTTTGTCAGCGGCTGCTGCACAATCAGATTTTTCAGTTTGATGTCGTCGGCGTATTCATGGCTTTCATGGCTGTTAAAGCCTCGTGGCATGCTTTTCAGTGCGTTCTCCCGGCTCAGATCAAGCTCGGCTTTGAATAAGGCTTTGCGCACTGCACGCCACTGATTCGGTTGCTCAATGATCTTCTGGCGAATGGGTTCGAGTTGGCGAGCGTTGAACTTGTAAAACCCGGCGGCCATCATGCCGCCGTTGCTGTCAAGATGCAGATAAACCAGGCCGCTGGCCTCGTTCTTTGTGCCGCTCGGCGTAAGCAGGCCACCGATGTTTTCTTTATAGGGTTTCTTGTTGTTACTGAAGCGCGTATCGCGGTTCATGCGAAACATAGTTTTGCTGCTGCCTTTAAGTGGCAATCGGGTTCTGGCAAGCTTCTGGCTGACCTGTTCGAGCACGCCTGAAAACGGTTCCAGAAGATGAGCTTTGATGTCATCTTTATGTTCGTGATACCACTCGCGGTTATTGTTTTCGGA
>JBCCHH010000092.1:0-6467 GCA_039028855.1 Pseudomonadota bacterium
GCAGCGCATTGCACTGGCGCGTGCACTGTTGCGCCCGCGTCCGCTGGTGTTACTTGATGAACCCACGGCCAGCCTCGATCTGGCCGGAGAGCAAGCCGTGCTGGATGCCATGAGTGAGTTATTTGTCGAGCGTTGCTGCACCGTGGTCTGTGCCAGCCATCGTGCCGCGACCTTAAGCTGGGCCGATCGTGTGATCGAAGTGCGTGACGGCCAGGTATTCGAAGCGACCGATCATGCGGTGCTGGTATGAGCACCTGGTCGACGCTGCTTACACCACGCCGCAGCACACGCCTCTGGCTGTTGGCTGCGGGCTGCTTTGCCATCATTACGCTAGTGTTTGGCGCACTGCTGCTGGGCGTGGCCGGTTGGTTGATCGCGGCCAGCGCGATGGCCGGCGTAGGGCTAATCGCCATGATCGATATTTTCGCACCAGGTGCGGCGATTCGCGCCTTCGCCGTCGGGCGCACGGTCTCTCGCTATCTGGAGCGCTTGATCGGCCACGAAGCCACGCTGCGCCAGTTGACCGAACTGCGCGTGACCAGCTTCCGGCATCTGCTGCAGCGAGCGCCGCAACAGCTTGACGGCATGCGCAAGGGCGATACCCTGACCCGGCTCACGCGCGATATCGACACGCTCGACCACCTGTTTCCGAAGCTGGTTTTGCCGACGGTTGCAGCCGTTGTCGTCACGCTGCTGGCGATCGTTGGCTACAGTTGGCTGGATAGCCAGCTCGGCATGATCACGCTGTTGATGTTCGGCCTGCTGATTCCGCTGGTGCTGGTGTTTGCCGCCATGCGGTCACGCAAGCCCGGTGCCGCCTTAGCACAAGCCGGGCCGGCACTGCGAACTCAACTGGCCGAAAGTATCGGCGGTATCAGGGAACTCAAGGCGGTCGGCCGGACGGCACACCAATTTGCCCAGATTCAACAACAGACTCGGCACTTTATCGAACTTCAGTTGCGCTTGCGTAAAACCGAAGCCGTGGCGCATGGTTCGATCACCATGATCGGCTATACCGCCGTATGGCTTCTGCTGGTGTCTGCGCTCGTGTTGCATGCCAATGGCTCGCTGGCTGCGCCGATGGTGGTTCTGATCGTACTTTCGTCGCTGGCGCTGGTCGATGCCTGGATTCCACTCGCCAACGGCTGGTTATTCGTTGAGACTTGCCGGGGTGCTGCTTTGAGGCTGGATGAATTAGCATCGTCTGAGCAGCTCGATCAGTCGGCTTTGCAAGCTTCAGCGCAGCCTCAATCGTCATCGCTCGGCACGCAGAATCTTTGCTTCCGCTATCAGCCCTGGGGAGAGCTAATTGTTGATCGGCTTGATCTGGCCATCGAACCCGGCCGGCGCATCGTCATCAGCGGTGACAGCGGCAGCGGCAAATCCACCTTGGGCAAACTGTTGGCCGGCTTGCTGTCACCCGGCGAAGGGCAGGTTTTATGCGGCGGTGTCGATCTGCAGACGATGCAGCAATCCGTAATCCGTAGCCGAATCGGCTATCTGCCGCAGCAACCGGTGCTGTTCCACGACACGCTCGCATTCAATCTGCATCTTGCTAATCCAAAGGCCAGCGAAGCGCAAATGCTGGACGTGCTGGAGCGCGTGCAATTGATCGACTTCTTTAATCAACTGCCCGAAGGCTTCGATACCTGGCTCGGCGAATCGGGCCTGAGCGTATCGGGCGGCGAAGCGCGAAGGTTGACGCTGGCACGGTTGATGCTGGCTGATTATCCGGTGCTGATTCTGGATGAGCCCATATCAAGCCTGGATCAGGCTACCGCATGCAAGCTGGCCGAAGACATTGAACCCTGGCTCAACGGCCGCACCCTTGTGATCTTGTCGCATGATCGGACGTGTTTGCCGACCTATGATTTTGCTTATTCATTTAGTCAGGGACTACTCCATGAAATCGCTGAATAGCCAATCGATACAAAGCTATACTTTTGGCTGAATTAATGCCTTCAACCGATACTCAGTGAGTCGATACTCAAACCAGGTCGTAGCACTGCGCACTGCGATACGCGAACCTTCAATTGAGGAGTTTATCCGCTACGCGACGCTCGCCGCCAACAGCCATAACACCCAGCCGTGGCGGTTTGAAATTGTTGAGCAGGGCGTGTGCATTCGGCCTGATTTTTCGCGCCGCACGCCGTCCGTCGATCCTGACGATCATCACCTGTGGATCAGCTTGGGTTGTGCGGCCGAGAACTTCATGATTGCAGCACGCGCGCATGGCTATGTGTGTTCAAAGCAGTACGATTCAGCTATGGACAGTGCCATTCGGATCGATCTTGAGCCAGGTCCGATACAGGCCGATGATCTGTATCAGGCGATTCCGTTGCGTCAGTCCACGCGCTCACACTATGATGGCCGTGCCGTTTCTAAAGATAATCTAACTCGGTTGCAGCTGACGCTGACAATGGACGGTGTTTCGGCTCGGTTCTTGACTGAACCCAGCCAGCTTGAAGTCCTTGCGCGGTTCGTGGCCAGAGCCAATGATGTGCAGTTTGACGATGCCGTATTCATGCAGGAACTCAAATACTGGCTTCGATTTAATTCACGTGAAGCCGAAGCTCACGCCGATGGCCTGTTCAGTGGCTGCACCGGCAACCCTTCGATTCCCGGCTGGCTCGGTCGTGGTCTATTTAGCCTGCTACTGCGCAAGAAAGCTGCACGCAAACAATATGTCGAGCAGATTCAATCCTCCGCCGGCGTAGTCGTATTTATGGCCGATCGAGCGGATCCGGCGCATTGGATTCAGGTCGGACGCAGTTTTCAGCGCTTTGCACTGCAGGCCACCGCGCTGGGCATTCGTCATGCGCATATCAACCAGCCGATTGAAGTGCCGTCGCTGCGTCCCTTATTCGCGCATGCATTGGGCCTGGGCGATATGCGGCCCGATCTGGTCATTCGCTTCGGCTATGCCGAGCCGATGCCGATGTCCGTGCGGCGCCCGGTCGAAGACGTACTAGCTGTGGCGGAATGAGCGCGGGATGTTCAAATCATCGGGATGGAGCGATTGTCTGGCACGATCTGCTGACCGACCAGGTCGATCGGGCCCGTCGATTTTATGCCGACTTATTCGGCTGGCAATATCTTGTCGAGCATGCCAGCGACTTCGCCTGGCGACCGGGCCAGACGGCCGATTACCCGTTGATTATTTCGAAGCAGGCCGCACACGGCGGATTCGTTGATCCGGATATTCAGGTCTCGCCCGGCTGGCTGGCTTATGTGGCGGTGAACGATGTCGCCGGCGCGGCGGAGCGGGCACGAATTTTGGGTGCACGCATCGAGCGTGAGCCTTTCGATGTGCCGGGTGTTGGCCGCAGCGCATTGATTTGTGACCCCTGGGGCGCGAGGATCTGTGCATTTTCACCAACCCACCATTTTCCGCCACCGTCCGGTGTGTTTGTCTGGGATCAATTGATCACCAGTGAATCCGCAGCGGCGCTGCATTTTTATCAAGAACTGTTCGGCTGGAGTACGGCCAGGGCCACTTCGGATCGAGGTGATGAGTACGGCGTATTCAAATCGGCCGATGCCACGCCTGTAGCCGTTGTTAAGCAATCGTCCGAAAATAGCGGCAGTAGCGATTATCAGGCGCAATGGATCAGTTGTATGGCGGTCGGCCATCTGGATCACAGTATTGTTCAAGCGGTCGAACTGGGCGCGGCGCTGGTACAAACACCGGATCGGTTGCGCGATATAGGTCATTTTGCAATACTCAAAGACCCGGTCGGAGCACGCTTTGGTCTGGTGCAAGTGGAGATTGGCGGCCGAAAGAGTAATAGTGGAGTGCAGCCATGACGGAATCTCACCCAGGCGATTCTGCCTTCCCTCAAAAGCCTGATCCCGGCTGGAAATGGCTGTATCGAATCGCGGCTGTTTCCGTATTGTCTTACATTGTGCAATGCGTACGGTCCCAACGAGGCCGTTATGGCGCTGGCGATTGGGTTGACTCTCGATCGTGATGTTCAAGGGCGTGTTTCCGCGCTGGGTGGCCGTGCTGGGCCTGCTGGCGTTGCCGGCCGCGTTGATCGGCGGTTTGCTGAAGTCGACGCTGGTATTGTCTATTTATGGTGGTGGGCGATTGCTGTGATCAGGTTTGTCGCGGTCGGCTTCAGGTTCTTCCAGCCTGGCTGGTCGAAGGTCGACCATGCCTGATGAGCTTGTCATCCGTTCGGAATACATCTTCACTTCAGGCCGGTGCGGTGTATTTCGCCCTGGTGTTTGCGCTCGGATTCGTACTCGGCACGCTACGTGTTTTTCTGCTGGTGCCGCAGTTTGGGCAACTCTACAGCGGCCTGATCGAGCTGCCCGTGATTCTGACTGCAGCCTGGCTGATCTGCCGATGGCTGGTTAATCGCTACGCGTTGGAGGATCATTGGACCGCTAGAGTTCTCATGGGAACTACGGCTTTCGTGTTGCTGATGGTGGCCGAACTCATCTTGTCGATGACGTTATTCGAGCGGTCAATGGTCGAATATCTGGCCGTTTATCGTTCCCTCCATGGTGCGCTTGGCTTATTCGGACAGGTGGTTTACGCGCTCTTTCCTCTGCTGGTCAAGCGCAACGGACAAGCAGGTCGCCAGACTGCTTAGGCGTTTTGTATACGAGCGCGGATCGCGTCGGTCAAATGCGGTTCGATTACGCGCCGCATCGGCGTGATCAGCTTGAACGGTGAGGCAATCACGTGACCGGAGTTGAGCCAGTGATCGCCACCGGCCATGTCCATAACCACACCACCGGCTTCCTGCACGAGCAGGGCGCCGGCGGCAATATCCCAGGGTTTGAGCGCCAGCTCCCAGTAACCGTCGAGCCGACCGCAGGCGACATAGGCCAGATCCATCGACGATACGCCGGCGCGGCGGATGTCTTCGACCTGTTCGAACATATCGTCGAACATTGCACGATAGGCCGGCAGCAAACGACGGTTGCGGAACGGAAATGCGGCGGCCAGGATGGCGCCATTCAGATCAAGCCGGCCCGATACGCGAATGCGACGATTGTTCAGCGTGGCGCCTTCGCCGCGGCTGGCGGCGAACAGTTCATCGCGCACCGGGTCATAGACCACGCCGTGTTCAATTCGGCCCTTGATCGCGAGTGCAATCGAGATCGAATAATGCGGAATGCCGCGCAGGTAGTTGCTCGTGCCGTCAATCGGATCAATCAGCCACACGTGCTCGCTATCACCGGTCTTACCGTCTTCTTCGCCGACGACGGCGTGATCGGGATAGCGTCGCTGCAATTCATTGCGAATCAGCTCTTCGCAGGCACGATCGATTTCGCTGGCATAGTCGCCGCGGGCTTTGCGTTCAACCGGAATGGAATCCACCCGGTCGCGGAATTTCATGATCAAATCGCCGCCCTTGTGGGCTGCTTCGATGGCCGTGTTGACAAATGGATGGGTCAAGAGATTTCCTGGCTGAAAAACGAACGAATCCAATCCGGCATGCTATCAGATTGCAGCGGTTTGTCGGCCGGTCGAAGGTACACTGATCATCATGCAATCGCTGAACACTATTCGCTTTGTGCTTGACCATACCAGCCATCCGGGCAACATCGGTGCGACTGCGCGCGCGATGAAGGTGATGGGGCTCAAGCACTTGAGCCTGGTTGCACCGCTGAAATTCCCGCATGCCGAAGCGACTGCATTGGCTTCCAGTGCCGATGATTTGCTTGATCAGGCCAGCGTCTACGATACGCTCGATCAGGCCGTGGCTGATTGCACGCTGGTGATCGGCAGCAGCGCGCGCCATCGCACGGTGTCGCAGGAGCAGATTGCGCCGCGCGAGGCGGCGCAGCGGATGCTGGATGAATCCGGCCCGGTTGCCGTGGTATTCGGCTGCGAGCGCAGCGGTCTGGATAACGAGGCACTGGATCGCTGTCATTTGCTGGTCGCGATTCCGACCGCTGCGGAGTATCAGTCGCTGAATCTGGCCCAGGCTGTGCAAGTGATTGCGTACGAGTTGCGTCAGGCCGCGCTGGCGCGAGGTCAACGTGCAATCGAATCGCCATTGCATGTTCCGGCCAGAGCGGAACGCATGGAAGTTTTTTTCCAGCGACTTGAGCGCACCGTACAGATGATTCGCTACGGTGGTGCCGGGCAAACCGAAACGCTGCATCGTCGACTGCGTCAGCTGTTTTTACGCGCCCGCCCGAGCGATGATGAACTGAATCTGTTCAACGGTATTCTTTCCAAAACCCAGCAATTGGCAGAACGGCAGGATCGGTATGAAAAAAACTGATCCCGCGCCGGTCAGTGACGAAGAGCGATATTCGCGCATCTGGGCCGTGGTGGCCAGCATTCCGCCGGGCTGCGTGCTGAACTACGGTGAGGTTGCACGACTGGCCGGCCTGCCGGGTAGGGCAAGGATGATCGGCAAGGCGCTTGGGCTTGCGCCCAGGAGCATGAAGCTGCCCTGGTTTCGCGTGGTCAACGCTCAGGGCAAGATCAGCATTCCGAA
>JBCCHH010000093.1:0-6458 GCA_039028855.1 Pseudomonadota bacterium
AGGCGATATCGCCTATGCTGAGATCGGTTTCAGACAGCAGGCTACGCGCCTGACATAAGCGCCGCTGGATCAGGAATTCCTGTGGCGAATGGCCGGTGGTGGCCTGGAATGCGCGGCTGAAATGTGAACGGCTTAATCCAGCCAGTTCAGCGAGCTCTTCGATGCGGAGCTTTTCGGCCAGATTGCGTTCAATCGTTTCAATTACGCGTTTAACGGTTGTCGGCGCAAGCCCTTCTTTCGGCAATGCACCGAGCCCGAGACCGACCATTTTGCAGGCCAAGCGGGCCATAATCGCATCGGCCAAGGCTTCAAGATACGGTGCGGCCTTGATCGGATCAGCCAATAGCGAGCGGCGCGCCTCAATAGCCAGGTTTGTCAGACCTTGATCGATCAGGTCCACGACCGGTTTGGCTATCCAATCTCGAACCCCTGCCGCACGTTGAATAATGGACTCGGCACGATTCCGATGAATTTCGATCAACAAAAGTTCAGCCGGTTGGTCAGTTTCGATCGTGACAGCAGCACCAGGTGGCGTGATTGAGCCGCCATGTCCGCTTATCCTGCTCTGCCCAGGATTATGATCGCCGATACGAATCCTGGCCGCATAATCGGTGTATGGAATCACCACCAGATAGTGCTCGCCAGCATAGACAATTTCAAAATCGACCGGCGGCCTGAGCGCCATGCGTACATCGCCCTGCCGTTCAAACTCAGCTATATCCGGCGCCCATAACAATAGCGGCCTGCTTTGATTGGCTTGAAGGCGCTCCTGTGTGCTGTCTGTTTGAGACGATGATGTCATTACCAGCCTTTTTTGCCCTGACCAAAGACCACATTTTCGCACATCAGTGCAAAAAACCATCAAGGGTGAAAGAAGTCCGTCGGTAATCGGGCTATTGTCTGTGCGTCAAACAACTATGGGAGACCGTAATGATCAATATTCGGAAAGCCGATGAGCGCGGCCCGACCAAAATTGACTGGCTGGACTCCAAACATTCGTTCTCGTTCGGTCAATATTACGATCCGAAGCACATGGGCTTCGGACCGCTGCGCGTGATCAACGAGGACCGCGTTATTCCAGGCGCCGGCTTCCAGCCGCACGACCATCGCGATATGGAGATCATTTCTTACGTGCTCGACGGTGCGCTGGAGCATAAGGATTCGATCGGCACCGGCTCGGTGATCCGCCCCGGCGACGTGCAGCGCATGAGCGCCGGCAGCGGTATCCGGCATTCGGAGTTCAATCATTCCGAGACCGATCCCGTGCACTTCCTGCAGATCTGGATCGTGCCCGAGGAGAAAAATATCGACCCGGGCTACGAGCAGAAAAGCTTCGACCACGAAAGCAAGCGCGGTCGGTTAAGACTGGTCGGCTCACGCGACGGGCGCGACGATTCGATCACGATCCATCAGGACGTGAATCTGTACGTCGGGCTGTTCGACCGGGGTGAAAGCGAATCGTTTGAGCTGGCGGCGGACCGCGCAGCCTGGGTTCAGGTGGCGCGCGGCCAGATCAGGCTGAACGATCAGACACTGGAAGCCGGCGACGGCGCATCTATTACCGACCTGCAACAGCTTGAAATCGAAGGCTTGGACGATGCCGAAGTTCTACTGTTTGATTTGGGCGGCGTGCAAGCCGCCTGAATTGCCTTTCTACATTTTCTTAATCGCAATCTTGAGGAGAACCCGACCATGTCCGACAAGCTCGAACTGCTGACGCCGGAAAACAGCCAGATCATTTTTATCGACCATCAGCCGCAGATGGCCTTCGGCGTACATTCGATGGACCGCCAGCTATTGAAAAACAACGTCATGATGCTGGCCAAAGGGGCCAAACTGTACGACATTCCGACCACCATTACCACGGTCGAAACCGAAAGCTTCTCCGGCCATACCTACCCTGAACTACTGGGGGTATTTCCCGAGCATACGATTCTCGAACGCACCTCGATGAACTCCTGGGACGATCAGAACGTGCGCGACGCGCTGGCGAAAAATGGACGCAAGAAAGTCATCGTTTCGGGCCTGTGGACGGGTATCTGCAACAACATGTTTGCATTTTCGGCCATGCTCGGCGGCAGCTACGAGATTTATATGGTGGCTGATGCTTCTGGCGACACCTCGAGTGAGGCGCACGACTTCTCCATGCAGCGCATGATCCAGGGCGGCGTGGTGCCGATGACGACGATCCAGACCCTGCTCGAATGGCAACGCGACTGGGCTCGACGCGAAAACTACGACGGCTTGATGAATATCTTCAAAGAACATGCGGGCGCTTACGGAATGGGCGTCGACTATGCCTACACCATGGTGCATAAGGCGTCCGAGCGCGTTGAGCACGGCCCGACCATCGGCCCGAACCCGGTGGAGTAAAGCAGCACTCCAATCTGTCCATTCAGGCATCAACGAGGTCTATGCGCATGTCCAAGCTTGATCGTTCCAACGGCAGTATTTCAGGTCGGCGAATGCTGGCCATGCCGGCTGCAGCCGGTTGCACCGCGCTGCTGCCCGGTATCGCCTTCGACTGCGCGCTGGCGAACAGCAACGAAGTCGCCAATTTGCTGCCAGCAGTCGAGCCGGACTGGCCGTCCGTACACGCATTTGGCGGATATCAAAGCCCATGAATCAGACACCCAACACGGCAGAATTGATTCTGCACAACGGCCGTATTACCACGCTCGATCGCCAGCAGCCGGAAGTCTCGGCGCTGGCGATTGCTGACGGCAAGATTCTGCGCAGCGGCAATGATACCGAAGTCATGGCATTAGCCGATCCGGATACACGGCGCATCGATCTGAACGGCCGACGCGTGATCCCCGGACTCAACGACAGCCATACACACCTGATTCGCGGCGGCCTGAACTTCAATCTGGAGCTGCGCTGGGAGGGCGTGCCCTCGCTCAGCGACGCGCTCGAACTGCTGCGACGGCAGGCCGAGCGAACGCCCCCGCCACAGTGGGTGCGCGTGGTCGGCGGCTGGACCGAGTTTCAGTTTGCCGAGCGGCGCATGCCGACGCTGGAAGAAATCAACCGCGCCGCGCCCGATACACCCGTGTTCATCCTGCACCTGTACGGCCGCGCGCTGCTCAACCGCGCTGCAATTCACGCGCTTGGATTCGACAAGGACACGCCCAACCCGCCCGGCGGCGTGATTGAAAAAGACGATCAGGGTCAACCGACCGGACTACTGATCGCCAAACCTTCGGCGCTGATACTCTATTCGACGCTGTCGCAGGGTCCGACCCTGCCGCTCGAGGACCAGATCAACTCGACCCGCCACTACATGTGTGAGATGAACCGGCTCGGCATCACCAGCGTGATCGATGCCGGCGGCGGCGGTCAGAACTATCCCGAGGACTATGAAGTCATTCGACATCTGCACGAAAACGATCAACTCAGCGTGCGCATCGCCTACAACCTGTTTGCGCAGAAACCCGGCGAAGAGCTCAATGACTACGAGCGCTGGCTGGACATGACTGAGGCCGACGCCGGCGACGCCATGCTCAGGGTCAACGGTGCCGGCGAAAACCTGGTCTGGTCGGCGGCCGACTTCGAGAACTTCCTTGAACCGCGACCGGAGCTTGCGCCGGTCATGGAAAGCGAGCTTGAGGCCGTAGTTGAACTGTTGGCGACGAATGAATGGCCGTTCCGCATTCACGCGACGTATGACGAAACCATCGACCGTTTCCTGTCCGTATTTGAACGCGTCAACGGCCGTCGACCGTTCAAAAACCGCTTCATCATCGACCACGCCGAAACCGTCAGCACGGCCAATATCGAGCGCATCAACGCACTCGGCGGCGGCATTGCAATTCAGCACCGCATGGCGTTTCAGGGCGAATACTTTATCGATCGCTACGGCAAGCAGGCGGCCGAGCAACCCCCGCCGGTTGGCGAAATGCTCAAAAACGGCGTGCCGGTCGGTGCCGGCACCGACGCTACGCGCGTGGCCAGCTATGATCCCTGGGTTGCGCTGTACTGGCTGTCGACCGGTAAGACACTGGGCAATATCCGTCTGTATGGTCAGGACAACATCGTCTCGCGCGAGCAGGCGCTGCGACTGTGGACCGAAGGCTCGGCCTGGTTCTCGGGCGAGCAGTCGGTTAAAGGCACCCTGGCGCCCGGCATGCTGGCTGATCTGGCCGTGCTTTCGGACGATTATCTGAACGTGCCCGAGCGCGAAATCCTGCAAATCCAGTCGCTGTTGACGCTAGTCGGCGGCAGGGTCGTCTATGCTGAAGGCGACTACGACGATCTGTCACCGCCGATTCCGCCCGCATCGCCCGACTGGAGCCCGGTCAATCACGTCGCCAGTCCGGCGATGCGCGCACTCGCGGTTGAACATACCAAGGGCTGTGGACCGGACTGCGCGCACGATTGCGCCCTGCACGGCCACAACCACGCCATCGCCTGGACGCGCCCCATCCCCACGGATGAGCCGAAGGCCTTCTGGGGTGCGCTGGGCTGTTCCTGTTTTGCTTTTTGAATCTTTGCAGGCATCGAACACCATGACGGATATTCAAATCTTGCATGAACGCCTGGGCAGTAAGGGCCGCTACCTTGCGCGCGTCAAAAATCATGACGGCCGTGGTGAGATGACCTATTCGGTAGCCGGTGACCACCGCATCATCGTCGATCATACCGGCGTGGATGACCGTTTGAGAGGGCTCGGCGTCGGCCAGGCCCTGGCCCTGTGAGTCGTTCAGGATGCGCGTGAAAATAGCGTCCGGATCATCGCGCTATGCCCGTTTTTCAAGGCGCAGGCCGAGCGACACGCCGATGAGTGGTCGGATGTGGTCGAGGGTTTGGGTTGATTCTTACGATTTCCAATGTAACAGGAGCCTAGCTTTTGAGTAGCGAGCAAAATATTCAGGCTGAAGCTGCCGCGCGCTCGGCCTGGGCGCCGTTCGGCTATCGGGCGTTCGTCGTTCTCTGGACCGCCACAGTGATTTCCAGCGTCGGCACCTGGATGCACGACGTCGGCGCCGGCTGGCTGATGACCGAGCTATCGCCCTCGCCGGCCGTGGTCGCCGCCGTTCAGGCGGCCACCACGCTGCCGATTTTCTTGTTTGCGCTGTTAGCCGGCGCGGTCGCCGATCTGGTCGACAAACGCAAATTGCTAATCACCGTCAACTGCCTGATGGCGGTTGTAGCCGCGACGCTGGCCATTGTGGTCTGGCAGGAACGCATGACGCCGATCCTGCTACTGCTGTTTACCTTTCTCATGGGCACAGGCGCAGCGTTCTCGGCGCCGGCCTGGCAGGCGATCGTGCCGAAGCTGGTCGAGCGCAAGGATCTGTCTTCGGCTATTGCGCTGAACTCCATGGGCATCAATATCAGCCGCGCGATCGGCCCGGCACTGGCCGGTTTTCTGATCGTTGCGATCGGTTTGACCACGCCATTTGCGCTCAACGCGCTGAGCTTTATCGGCATTATTGCGGCGCTGCTGTGGTGGCGCTCATCGGCCCAGGTGAGCAGCGGGCTACCGCGCGAACACGTTGGCGGTGCCATCCGGGCTGGCCTTGGCTATGCCTGGAACAGCCTGCCCGTGCGGTCGACCCTCGTTCGAGCCGGTGCATTCTTTCTGTTTGCCAGCGCCTACTGGGCCATGCTGCCGCTGATTGCGCGTCAGGTGCTAGAAGGCGGGCCGACGCTGTACGGCCTGCTGCTGGCTGCGGTCGGCGTCGGTGCGGTGTTGGGCGCGCTGATCCTACCCAAACTGCGCACACGCTTCGACGCCAATGTCATTGTGGCGGTTGGCACGGCCGGCACCGCGACAGTGCTTTGTGTGTTCGCCGCGGCGCCGATTCAGTCACTGGCCATCACGGCTTCGCTGTTCGCCGGTCTGTTCTGGATCGCAGTCTTGTCCAGCCTGCACGTTTCCGCACAAACCGCGCTGCCGGACTGGGTGCGTGCGCGTGGGCTGTCGATCTTTCTGACCGTATTCTTCGGCGCAATGGCGCTCGGCAGTCTGGTTTGGGGCCAGATCGCGACTCAGTTTTCGATCCCGTTCGCTTTGCTCACAGCCGCGCTCGGCGCCGTATTGTTGATTCCGCTGACCTGGCCGTTCAAACTGGGCCTGGGCGAACGGCTCGATCTGACACCATCGAGCCATTGGCCGGAGCCGGTGATTGACGGCTCAGGCCCGGCAAAAACCGATGGCCCCGTCATGATTCAGGTGGAATACCACATTGCGCCGGAACAGCAGGAAGAATTCCTAAGCCTGGTGGCCGAACTGGCCCGTTCTCGCAAGCGCCATGGCGCGTATCACTGGCAATTGATGCGCGATGCTGAAAACGCGACGCATATGACCGAAGTCTGGTTTGAGGCGTCCTGGACGGAACACCTGCGTCACCATGAACGCGTCACCGAGGACGACAAGCATATTCAGCAACGCATTCATGAATTGCATCAGGCTCAGCATCCGGATTCGGATCAAGCGCTGCCTAAGGTCACGC
>JBCCHH010000094.1:0-6447 GCA_039028855.1 Pseudomonadota bacterium
GAGGCCGATTCATACATGAACCCGACCACTGCGGGTACGGGCCGATTTCGAACTCGACGAGTTCATGCAGGTAAAATCAATCTAGCCGGGTGATATTTACAACCCGGCTGCATGATTTGCCGAACGTTTTCCCCGGCGACTTCGACGATGGAGAATGCATGAACGGATGGCAACAGCCCCATGAGGCCCAACATGGCTGATCCGCTGCCGCAGGCAAACAGCCGTTCGGTATTCCGCGTGCGCGGCTTGACCAAGACCTATCAGGTCGGCGAAACCCGCATCGATGCCCTGCGCGGCATCGATCTGGATTTGATGGCCGGTGAACTGCTGGTCATGCTCGGTGCATCCGGCAGCGGCAAATCGACGCTGCTGAATATCATCGGTGGACTGGATACGGCCAGTTCCGGCACCGTCGACTATCTGGATATGAACCTGACCAACGCCAGCGAGCGTCAACTGACCGATTTCCGGCGCCACCACGTCGGCTTCGTATTCCAGTTCTACAACCTGATTCCAAGCCTGACCGCGCGCGAAAACGTCGCGATCGTAACCGAGATCGCCAACGATCCGATGACACCCGATGAAGCGCTGGAACTGGCTGGTCTGTCCGGACGCGGCGACCATTTCCCGGCCCAGTTATCCGGCGGCGAACAGCAGCGTGTGGCAATTGCGCGCGCCATCGCGAAACGCCCGGCCGTGCTGCTCTGCGACGAGCCGACCGGCGCGCTGGATTCGCATACCGGCATCGTTGTGCTGCAGGCGCTGCAACACGTCAATGAAACTCTCGGCACGACCACCGTCGTGATTACACACAATGCCGCCATTGCTGATATGGCCGACCGCGTCGTTCGGCTCAGCGATGGGCAGATTGCTGAAACCATCCGAAACGATCATCGCGTGGCCGCCGACACGCTGAGCTGGTAAGCGATGCGCGCGCTCAATCGCAAGCTGATTCGCGATCTGTGGAAACTGAAGGCCCAGGCCCTGGCCATCGCGCTGGTCATCGCCGGCGGTATGGCCACCTGGGTCATTTCATTGACGACGATGGATTCGCTGCAGGTCACGCAGCGGCTGTTTTATCAGGATTATCGTTTCGGTTCGATTTTTGCGTCATTGAAGCGCGCGCCGGAAGCGGAGCTGGCGCGAATTGCCGAAATTCCCGGTGTGGTCGTGGCCGAGAGCCGCGTTCGCGAAGCCGCCCGGTTGGAGGTGCGCGGTTTCGACGAACCGATCGAGGCGCTGCTGACTTCATTGCCGGAATCCGGCCAACCGATGCTGAACCGGCTTTATCTGACCGCCGGTCGCCTGCCCGACCCCGATCGCTCCGGTGAGATTGTCATCGTCGAATCGTTTGCCGAAGAACACGGCCTGCGGCCCGGCGAGCGTATCGACGCGACCATTCGCGGCCGACAGTTTCAGTTGACCATCAGCGGCATCGGCGTGTCGCCCGAATATATCTACTTCATCCGGCCCGGCAGTCTGTTTCCCGACCACCAACGCTATGCGATCGCGTGGATGGGGCGCGAAGCATTAGCCCAAGCCGCCGACATGGACGGTGCCTTCAATGATTTGACCATCAGCACACGACGCGGCGCGGAGCCGGAACAAATCATCGAACGGGTCGACCAGATTCTGCAGCGCTGGGGCGGCATCGGCGCGTATACGCGCGACGATCAAACCTCGCACAGCTATCTGCGCGAAGAAATGAATCAACTCGAGGGCATGGCGCGCATCGTGCCGCTGATCTTTCTCGGCGTGGCGACGTTTCTGCTCAGCATCGTCGTCGGTCGCATCGTGCGCATGCAGCGCGATCAGATCGCCGTGCTGAAAGCGTTTGGTTACGCGAACCCGGTCATCGGCCTGCACTTCGTCGGTTTCATGCTCGCGATCGTATTGCTTGGCGCATTGCCCGGCATCGCGCTCGGCGCGTGGATGGGCCAGGCACTTTCGGCCTTTTACACCGAATTCTTCCGTTTTCCCGAGCTGGTTTATCGGATTAGTCCGCAGATTGTTATCAGTGGTTTATTGTTAACGCTGGCTGCGGCTCTGGGCGGCACGTTTCGCGCGCTGAAAACCGCCTTCTCGCTGCCGCCGGCCGAGGCGATGCGGCCCGAGCCGCCGACCAACTTCCGACGCACGCCACTAGAAGCGATGCCGCTGATCCGGCATTTAAGCCAACCCTCGCGCATGATTGTGCGCAATCTGGAACGACATCCGTTCAAGGCGCTGCTCGCGATCGTCGGCATCGCGCTGGCCACGGCCATTCTGCTCACTGGGCGGTTTCAGCAGGATACGTTGAACTACATGATCGACGTCCAGTTCGGCTTCGCCGCGCGCGAAGACCTGACCGTAACGCTGACTGAGCCAACCGCGCGCCAGGCTCTGCACGAACTGGCCGCATTGCCCGGCATTGCCCAGGTCGAGCCGTTTCGGACCGCGCCGATCGAACTGATCGCCGGACATCGTACGCACCGCACCGCCGTCCAGGGTCTGGAAACGGGTGGACACCTGCATCGCATCGTCGATCGCGAACTGTCGCCGATCGAACTACCGCCAACCGGCATGCTGCTGACCGACTGGCTGGCCGAAGAACTCAGCGTTACCGTTGGCGACTCGATTGAGCTGCGGCTGCTGGAGAAGGACCAGCCGGTGCTGCAGGTGCCGATCGTCGGACTGGCGCGGGAATTCGTCGGCGTATCCGGCTATATGGAGATTACCGCGCTGAACCGGCTGCTCGGCGAGGATCAGGTAATTTCCGGCGCTTTCGTCGAAGTCGACTCCGATGCACTGCCGATCGTCTATCAGGAATTGCGCGACCGGCCGCGCGTAGCCGGCAGCAGCTTGCGTGTGGCAACCATCGACAGTTTTAACGAGACGATGGGCGAGGTATTGATCGTGTTCTCGCTGATCAACACCATTTTAGCCGGCATCATCGCCTTCGGCGTCATTTACAACACGGCGCGACTGGCGCTGTCCGAGCGCGGGCGCGAGCTGGCTTCGCTGCGCGTGCTCGGTTTCCGACGTCGTGAAGTGGCGCAGATTCTGCTCGGCGAGCTGGCCATACTGACACTGGCTGCGCTGCCGCTGGGCTTTGCGATCGGCTATGGTTTCTGCTGGCTGATCGGCTATTCAATGGCCTCGGAGTTCTATCGCATTCCAACGGTCATCCACCCCGACAGCTATGCGTTTTCCGCAGTCATCGTGCTGCTGGCCGCGCTGCTGTCGGCCGCCGCGATCGGCAAGCGTCTGTACAATCTTGATTTGATCGCCGTTCTGAAAACCAGAGAGTGAAGGCATGTCATTGCTGAGAAAAGTCGTTTTGTCGCTGATCGGTCTGGCCGTGATTGCGGCGCTGGCCTGGGGTTTTCGGCCGCAGCCGGTGCCGGCCGCGTTCGTCGAAGTCGTCGAAGCGCCGCTGCGCGTGATGATTCGCGAAACCGGACGCACCCGAGTCAAGGACCGTTTTCAGATTTCGGCACCGGTGCAGGCGTTCGCGCCGCGACTTGAGCTCGATGCCGGTGATCCGGTCGAGGCCGGACAGACGTTGATTGTGCTCGAACCGGTGCCGGCCACGGTGCTCGATCCACGCAGTCTGACTGAAGCACGTGTGCGCGTCGAACGCAATCGCGCCGCGCTGCAGGCGGCCGAATCGCGTTATCAAGCCACGCGTGCGCAGCAGGCACTGGCGCAGCAGGAACTGGAACGACTGACGCCGCTGCATGACCAGGGCACGATCTCGACCAGCCAGTTCGATCAGGCCCAGGCCGAGCAGCAGCGACTCGACGCCGAACTACGCTCTACACGTTTCGATGTCGAAGTCGCGCGACAGGATCTGCGTTTCGCCGAAGCCGCCTTGAGCCAACAACAGCCCGAAGGCGAACCGCTGCAGTCGTTCAGCGTGCACGCTCCGGTCAGCGGGCGCGTACTGCAGGTGCACCATGAAAGCGCCGGCATTGTGCAACCGGGCGAGCCGTTACTGTGCGTGGCCGATCCGGCCTCGCTGGAAATCGTCGTCGAGGTGCTGTCGGCCGACGCCGTGCAGCTCAAACCGGGCATGCCGGTCGAACTGCTGCGCTGGGGCGGTGAGCAGGTTCTGCTGGGCGAAGTCCGGCTGGTCGAACCGGGCGGCTTCACCAAGGTTTCGGCACTCGGCGTTGAAGAACAACGCGTCTATGTACTGGTTGATCTGACCTCGCCGTTCGAACAATGGCGCGTGCTCGGCGATGGCTACCGGGTCGAGGCCGGGTTCGTCGTCTGGCAGGGTGAAAATACCCTTCAGATACCGAACGGCGCAATTTTCCGGCACGATCAGGACTGGGCCGTGTTTCGCGTTGAAAACGACCGCGCTCAGCTACAGCCCGTCCAAATCGGCCGACGCGGCGAACAGAACGTACAGATTCTGTCCGGCCTGGCCGCCGGCGATTCGGTCATCGCACATCCCGACAACGAGATCAGCGATGGTGTGCGGGTGCGACCGTTCGGTGACTGATCGAAACGGAGCGCAGATTCAGCGCAGCACGCCCTGTTTGGCCATGGCACGCGCATAGAACAGCAATCCGACACCGATCAGCACAATTACGCCGGTGAAAATCAAACCGCCCTGGCCCATTGCTTCGCGCGCCAGATCCGAGAATACATAATTAGCCATACCGACCAGCATGCCGAGCAGCGATAGCGCGAACGTTAAAATCGCGATCCGGCGCGCCAGCAGCAGCGCAATCGAGCCGAACAATGCGCCCCAGACGCCGAGCGCCCAGCCGATGATCTGCCAGGTCGGCAAACCATAGAAATACTCAAGCTGGATTTCGGTGAAATTCGACATGTAGGACTCCCACTGAAACTGCGTAGCGAGAAAGTCAAACACACCGAACCCATTCCAGATCAGGCTGACGATACCGATCAGCCACAGGTGCCACGGGCGGCTGCCAGTAGTATTTGCTTCGTTCATAGTTGATCTCCTGTATTGAACGTTGCCTTATCATTGCATATAGCAGTACGCATCGCAAAATCGCTCAGGAATCACCGGACAGCCAAAATCTGCTTACTTTCGGTTCTGCTCGATCTGAAAATTGAGCGCGACCGGCAAAAGTTCGACGGCCCGCGTAGCAATAGCGCGGGATTACGTTTGCGCGAACGGCGCAACCGGCGATGTGACCGAATGCTGATTTTCAGTATCAGCGGGCGGTTTTAACACACATCGGAGATTAGTCGTCTGCGGCCTGCTGCCGGATTGCGCTCGGCAACGGTACCGATTCGCCGGTTTTTTTGTCGATCCAGACAATCGTAACCGTACCATCGGCATACAGCATCGGCCGGGCACCTTTTTCTTCGGCAACGGCCAGTATTTCACTGTGCAATTTCATGCTCGACCGACCCGGCGATTCGGGCCTGAGCGTGACTTTCAACCGCTCGGGCCAATTCAATACCTGTCGGTAATTGAGATTGATGTTGGCTACCACCGGTCCACTGTCAAAATCATTGAGACCGCAACCCACGTGCTTGAGCCAGAGCGTGCGCACCTGTTCCAGATAGCTCAGGTAGGCGGCGTTGTTGACATGACCAAAAGCGTCCATATCGCCCCAGCGTACGTCGAGTTCGATCGAAAATTCACTCATGGGTATTGATTTCCTAGCAGTTGACTCAGGCCGACTTGCGCCGTTTTTTCAGCAGGCCGGGGATCTCGGCTAAATAGCGACCGGTCCAGGATTGTTTATTGCGGGCAACCTGCTCGGGCGTACCGGTGACAATGATTTCACCGCCGCGCACGCCGCCTTCGGGGCCAAGATCGATAATCCAGTCGGCGGTTTTGATCACATCCAGATTATGCTCGATCACGACTATCGTATTGCCTTCGTCGCGCAGACGATGCAGCACCGACATCAACTGCTTGATGTCGTGAAAATGCAGCCCGGTGGTTGGTTCGTCGAGAATATACAGCGTGTTACCGGTATCGCGTTTGGACAACTCACGCGCCAGCTTGATGCGCTGCGCCTCACCGCCCGACAGCGTGACCGCGCTTTGGCCGAGCGTGATGTAGCTCAAGCCGACATCCATCAGCGTCTGCAGCTTGCGCGCCACGCTCGGTACGGCCTCAAAAAACGGCAGCGCATCTTCGACCGTCATCTCGAGCACTTCATGAATGTTCTTGCCTTTGTAGGTCACGGTCAGCGTTTCGCGATTGTAGCGCTTGCCGTGGCAGACGTCGCAGGGCACGAAAATATCGGGCAAAAAGTGCATCTCGACGCGCACCACACCGTCTCCCTGACAGGCCTCGCAGCGACCGCCCTTGACGTTGAACGAGAACCGTCCTGGCTTGTAGCCGCGCGAGCGCGATTCCTTGGTGCCGGCAAACAGCTCGCGAATCGGCGTGAACAACCCTGTATACGTCGCCGGATTCGAACGCGGCGTTCGGCCGATCGGGCTTTGATCGATATCGACGACTTTATC
>JBCCHH010000095.1:0-6443 GCA_039028855.1 Pseudomonadota bacterium
CGCTGACTTATCAACTGGATCAGCTTTCGCCATTTCGCGCCGATCAGGTGTATTTCGATCAGCGTGTTCGTCAGGAAACAAAGCCATCCGACACCAGCCATGCTGGCAAGAGCAAGCGCAATCAGATTCAGGTCGAACTGCGCCTGGTGCCGAAGCCGCAGTTAGCGCCCTTGCTTGAACGGCTCAAGGCGATTGAAATTGCAGTGCACAAAGTTGACACCTTAAGCGACGGGCAACAGCCCAGGCCCGAAGGGTTTAACCTGCTGCCGGTCGAACAGCGTGCAGTCTATGTGCATGAGCGTGCGCGCTTCAATGGTTGGCTGGCGCTGAGCTTGGTTGTGTTGTTGGGTCTGGTCATGGCGCAATCTCTATGGCTGCGTCAGAATAAGACCGAGCAATTGCAGGTCGAGGCTGATCGGCTGCGCGTCGAAGCGCGTGAAGTGGCCCAACTGCAACAGGAATTGGAGCAATCGTTGCTGGCAGCCAGCTTTTTGTCTGAACGCCGCGCCAGCCAGCCGGCCGCGATTGAACTTCTGGCTGAGATGACTGCAATTCTGCCGAACGATATCTGGCTGCAGCGCTTTCAGATTCAGGGCGACCGGGTTACCGTGCAGGGTTTAGCGGATGGCTCGCAGCGCATTATTGAAATTATGAATGATTCGCCGCTGCTGGATTCGCCGGGATTTGAGCGCGCCATCAGTATTGATCAAGCCAGCGGTCAGGAAAACTTCACTACTACGGCCGTGCTGCTGCCGTACTCAATGATCGATTTGGATTCTGCCGAACAGACTGCAGCCGACGAAACGGACCCGGTTGAACAACCCGCGCCAGCCAATGAGGAGGGCGTTTGATGCAGCTGTTGCCGGATCGCGAGCAGGGACGTCCACTGGCGATTGGTCTGCTGGTTGTCGCAATTATTGTGGTCTATCTGGTCGGTTTTCACTGGTTTGTGATGCGTCATGTCGGCCTGGGTAATGAGATTGGCGAATTGGAACAGCAAATTGCGCGTTTCAAGGCCACCGCCGGCCAGCGCGAAAGCCTGGAAAACAGGCTGCAAGTGCTGCAGGCCGAGCGCATGGGCAATACGCTGTTCCTGCCGGGTCAGGACTTCAGCATCGCCGCCGCCGGCATGATTCGCATGTTGCGAGACTGGATCGACTCGAATGCGAGCGATGCCGAACTGTGCAGTGTCAGCAACACTGCACCGCAACGCGCACGTGATCCTGAATTGTTTGAAGCCGTGCGCGTGGATGTGCGTATGAGCTGCCCGCTGGGTGATTTCGTCAAAGTGTTACACGAACTGGAAACTTCGGTGCCGCTGATTTTTGTTGAGAATCTCAGAATCAATCAGCGTTTTCGCCCGGATCAACGCCGCAATCAGCGCAGTCGTTCGACCTATGGTCTGCTCGATATTCAGTTCCAAATGCTGGGCTATATCGATCAACCCGGCCTGTCGGAGGAAGAAGTATGATGGAGCTCGACACTGAGCGTAACCTGCTGACCGTACTGCTGTTGGGCAGTATGGCCGGGCTGGTTTTGCTCGGGCTGCTGTTTTTCGTGCTGCTCGGACGGGTTAATGTCGATGCGATTGATCCGGCCACGCTGCCGCCACGCGCGAATATAGAAGGCGCAAGGTCGGAGATTGCATTGGATGAACTATCCGAATTCGCAGTAATTACCCACCGTCCGCTGTTTTTCGCCGACCGCCAACTGCCGGTTATCGATAGCGGTGAAGAAATCGTCGAAGCGCCGGTCGTTGAGGAGCATGTAGAGGAACCAACGCCCGATCTGAATGCCAAAGTGGCGGGTATTGTCATTACCCCCGACATGAAGCTGGCGATGGTCAATGACCGGAACACGAACGAAACGCTGGTACTGCGTGAAGGCATGTCGATGGAAGGCGACAAGGCGGCTTGGCGTATTGACGAAATTCGCGATCGTGGCGTGCGTTTCGTTACTGATCGCGGCGAGGAGGCTGAGCTGGAGCTGGAAGTCGAAACTCGCGCCCTGGCCGGTGCACCGCCACCGCCACGCAGGGCCAATCAGCCAGCCGCTGAAGCCAATGCGCAGCCGAATCAGCCGGTGGCCAATCAGGAGCAGCAGCAAGACGCCGAGGCCGCTGCGCGCGCGCGGGCCGAGGAAGTCCGACGGCGGGTAGCCGAACGTCGTGCCCAGTTGCGGGCCGAAGCCGAACGGCGTGCGCGCGAACAGCAACAAGGCGACGGTTGAGTTCGTGGCGCAAGCACTACAACCGAATCGAATGTATTTCACAAGTATCTGAAAATGGACGATTGAATGAACAATCGCATGAACCATCAACGCGCCAGCCGCTGGCCGAGTCTTGTAACCGGCCTGCTGCTGCTAACCCTGCTGGCGGCCTGTGCCGGCCCGCAGGAGCGTCAAGCTCGATCCACCGCAGACCCGACCCGACCGGCCGGTCCCGCTGCGCTGCTGTCGGATTCCAGTGATCCGATCGATCTCGGCGAACAAGACGACGGCGATGAAAATGCCTTCGCCGGTAACGAAACCTTCCCCGGCAGCGGCGTTTTCTTGAACCGCGAAGCAGCCAACCGCCCGGCGCCCATTGCCGACGGCGAGGGTGAAGTTACGCTGAATTTCGAAGCGCAGGGCATCCAGGAGGTCATTCACGCCATCCTCGGCCATATGTTGCAGGAAAACTACGTCATCGCCCCTGGCATTTCCGGTGAAGTGACCTTCTCCACGGCCAAGCCGATCTCGCGCGACCAGATCATGCCAATACTGGAAATGCTGCTGCGTTGGAACGGGGCCACGCTGATCTGGCGTGAAGATCGCTATCACGTGTTGCCCGTGGCCCAGGCCATCCGCGGCAATTTGACCCCGCGTGTGGCGGGTGGCGACATGGGTCGCGGCTATCAGGTTGTGGCGGTGCCACTCGAGTTCGTTGCCGCACCGGCTATGGTTACGATCCTTGAGCCGTATGCGCGCGAGGATGCCATCTTATCTGCCGATTCGGCCCGCAGCATGCTGTTTCTTGCTGGCACGCCGGCCGAGCTGAGGAACTACATGCAGATTATCGAGACCTTCGACGTCGACTGGCTCGATGGCATGTCGGTCGGGTTTTTCGAGATTAGCCGGGTCGAAGTGGCTGAACTCGTGGCTGAGCTTGAGGCCGTGCTCGGTGGTGAAGGCGAAACCCCGGTCTCGGGCCTGTTTCGGATTCTGCCGTTTGAGCGCTTGAACTCGATTATGGTGATCACGCCCAACGCGCGGTATCTCGAAACGATAGAAACTTGGATTCAGCGTCTGGATCGCTCCAGCCCTGAAGCGGGCAGCCGTTTATTTGTCTATCGGGTAAAAAATCTCGATGCCGACGTGCTGGCGGGCTACCTGGCCAATGTATTCGGCGGTGAGAGTGGTGGTAGCGCTACCCAACGCCAGGATCGTGGTTCACTCGCGCCGGGCCTGGAGCGCGCGCAAGTTAGTTCTGTGAGTGAATTTCAAAACGAGACTGGCCCGCAAGCGCGCGCGCAAAACCAAGGCCAAAACCAAAATCAACGAGCCGGCGGTGGAACCGTCACATTAGGTGATAATGGCGATGTGCGAATCACCGCAGTGTTGGAAACCAATTCTTTGTTGATTCAAGCTTCACCTAGTGAATATGATGCGATTCTGAATGCAATAGAACGACTCGATGAAGAACCGCTTCAAGTTCTCATCGAAGCGCAAGTGCTCCAAGTCGAACTTACTGACGCTTTGCGCTATGGCGTGAGCTGGTTTTTGTCTAATTTGCAGCCCGATGATCCTAATTTCCCTGGCTTTCCAGGCGGTGAGGATTCACCAAATTTTTCTCAATCGCGTGATCAGGATCGCTCGATCTTCGGAAGCGGTTTGGACTTTTTGACTACGATTACTCGGCGTGCAACAGACCGGTCCTTCATTACCGCAACCGTTAGGGCGCTTGAATCTGTTTCCGATGTGCGTACTATTTCTGCGCCATCGCTAATGGTGCGTAATAATTCCGATGCAAGCATCAACGTCGGCCAACAAATCCCGGTTGAATCGCAAAGAATTTCTGGCGTTAACGACAACACCATTGGGACAGTTCAGTACTTAAACACTGGCACTATTTTGAATGTGACACCTAGAGTCAACCCGGGAGGGTTGGTGTATCTAACCGTCAGTCAGGAAGTATCTTCCCCAGGCACCACGATAGGGGATGCGTCTAATCCACCAATCAACAATCGGCAGGTTACTACAGACGTAGCTGTTCAGTCGGGTCAGACGATTGTATTAGGAGGATTGATCTCGCAGACAGAGAGGGATGATAGGTCCGGCGTCCCTTTTTTGCAACGAATTCCAGGATTAGGCTCGCTTTTTCGGAGTACTAATACGAGTGTGATCCGTGAAGAGACGCTGGTTCTGATTACGCCGACCGTAATTACGAACACCAGTCAACTGGAGCGTGCCTCACGTGAATTTGAGAGCAAGTTCAGAGCCATCGAACCACTGAATGGGCCTCTTTATGATGAATTCCAAACGCATGAAAATTAATTTGCTTTTATGTGGTTTGTGATCAATGTTGTATTTCTTCGAATAAAGCATCTATGAGTTCAATAACATCTCTTCGCAGTCCATCTTGACGCCATTCTGCAACCTGTTTACTCTCATCTTTCGTGGGCTAATTGGTGTTTTAATGGCGGGCCATAAATCTACTTAGATCATATTTTCAGGACTCGGGCTCAAATAATTCTTGAGTCCGGCTTTGATGTAAATTTGAAGTGTTTGTGTTAATCCGTTTTTGCGGAGTTGATGCTCGCCTTTATAGCAACCGCTAGCCATTCGTCGTTTTAACGCACAGAATGGAGGATGTTATGAAGTTCAAATCTATATGGTTTGCCGTATTTCTTGTATTTTTAGCAGGTAATACACCAGCGCAGTTGCTGAATGGGGATTTTTCCAATCAGGGGGATTATTGGGATTTGTACAGAGCGGACACATTATCCGCTCTTTGTTATGACAATTTAAGCCTTGAAGCTTGGAGTGGTGGTGATTTACTGTGGCGTGGAGGCAGCAACGATTGGGCCGCTAGCTTACATGATGGTTGGAGTGGAATTCGTGGACAGTCTCGTAATACCTGTGGGAGGGTTCAACAGACTCTAATAATACCGCCTGGCACGAGACTGAAATATTCACTGAAGCTCGGAACTATATTCAATGTTGGAGTAGGTGCTGTTGGACCAAACCATCGAAGAGTAACTTTTACTGGAAATATTGAAACCCCGTCTAGTAATCAAAGCGTTGGATCTTTCACTGGAAGATCAGTGAATTCCCCATGTTTTACCGGCTGTCCAAGGTGGTCCACTAAAACTTTCGATGTGTCTGATTTTTGGGGGCAATCCGTAGATCTAACTTTCTCTGCCGAAAGTTCATATAGCTATCCTTCCGGTATAGCTCCTCTTGGCTCGAATCCTCCGTCTCCCGCATATATCGATAATATTCTTTTTGAAGAAATTCCGGCAAATCGTTTTGTGAGAGCCGTTTCAGGTATGTGGTACAACCCTAATAGAAATGGCAGTGGAATTCAATTGGCAAGGAGTCCTACTGGGAGATTATTAGCTCATTGGGCAACGTATTTGCCGAACGGTAGTCCAGTTTGGTATACAGGTGAATTTAGTACGATTCGTCAGGGTGAGCTAACTGCGACGCTAAAAAAGGTGACTCGCGATCCAGCCTCCGGAACGGTGCAGTTGCAGTCAGTAGGAACAGCTGATATCACTATGCTAGCCAGTCGTGAACTGATTTTTGAGTGGAACCTGACCGCAGCCAGCGGTTCGCCTTCGCAGGGTGGTGAAAAGATGGTTCATTTGTTCGGTGGCGACAGTTACACCGGTATGTGGTTTGAGCCTGCATTTAGTGGTTGGGGCGTAACATTGGATGTCGAAGGTGTCGGTTCGAGCGCGGTTTCAATTGCGACGATTTTCTTCTACACGCCGAGCGGACAGCCAACTTGGGCTCAAGGCGCGGGGAATGGCGATCTAGCTCAGAACGTAAGTTACAGCGTAAATACCTTTACAGGTATTGGGCTTTGCCCAGGCTGTGCCGGCCAAAGCCAGTCTCTGCAGGTATTTCCTGCAGGCACGTTTGGTTTGCAGGATATGGATACACAACCCGCAGGATTTTCTGCTATTCAGACCTTAGGGGGAATTTCCTGGATCAGAGGTTCATCTGGCGCGCCTGTGAGTCTTGGGCGGTTGACAATTCCATAACGTAATTTCAAATTAAACTTTTGACTTAATTGATATTTTTCAATTGATCATGTGAATAATTGAATTTTCACCATCCGCCACTGTCTCTGCTACGCTGCATGCACTCTGTTGTTTGGTGCATGCAGTTTACAATCTAGTGGATTAAAAAGTTTTCCATACGCAGAGTACCCCAAGAAATGCATACTTTAATATTAA
>JBCCHH010000096.1:0-6438 GCA_039028855.1 Pseudomonadota bacterium
CGCATCCACCCGCAACAGGTCCATTCGCGTGCTGAAATGGCTGCCCGCGTGCATGATTCGCGCGCCGCCGATCACCTCAGCAATCTGTTTGAACTGCCCGTACTGTTTTATGCCGGCTGCATTCTGATCTACCTGACCGGCATTAGCGACAGTCTGTTTCTGGCCCTGGCCTGGCTATTCGTGGCGTTCCGATTCGCCCAGGCCGTTGTCCATCTGACCTTTAATCATGTCATGACCCGCTTGGCCTTTTTCACCTTGGGGCTGCTTACCTTTGCCGTGTTCTGGACCAAACTCATCATTGATTTGGTTGCATAGAGTTGAACGGGGTGGCTGAACAAAGCCTCGATTCCGCAAACATCGCCAAACTTCGCTGGCGCTGCCGTCGCGGCATGCGCGAGCTGGATGTGTTATTCAGTAACTGGTTGGAGTCTTCGTTCGAGTATTCCTCCGCTGAGCAACAGGCTGCCTTCATCGCTCTGCTGGAACGTGAGGATGATCAGCTCTGGAGCTGGTTAGCCGGGCGTGACGAGCCGGATCAGCCGGATCTGCGAGAAATTGTGAGTCTGCTGCAGGGCCAGACCCCGTGATGCATTGGTGACGCATACGATCGCTATTCGGCCGGGTGTGATCGGGCTGCGGTTGATTGCGCTCATGCTGCTGTTGGCCTGTGCTGCGGTTGTTGCTTCAGGCTTGCCTTTCTGGCTTCAGCTAGTGCTGATACCGGGCGTGTTGTTATTGGCGCTATATGCGTGGTTGAATTGGCCGATTCACCGACGCTGGAAACGCATGATTACCCGACATGATGGGTTTCTACAGTTGCAGGATGTGGAGGGTCATCATTCCATCGTCGAGCCGGCGCAGCAGGCATTTTTGAGTCCGTTTTTTGTTGCGTTTGCGGTTCGTGAGGCGGATGGGCGCGTATTCTGGATTGCAGGCTTTTCCGATCAGTTCGGAGAAGGTCAATACCGGGCTTTGTTGACTTGGATGCGATTCGGCTCGTAGTTTGCAGGAGATCGTGCCGTGGACGGCATCTGGCTTTTGCATTTGGTTTGGTCCATTGTGTACGAACTAATCGGCCAATGGAATCTGGATTTTCAAAGAATCGTATAGCCATTAGGCCGGTTTACTGTTGAAATCAAAACCAAAAACCCATATTCGCCAATTCGTTAGAATCAAGGCATGAGCGATCGCCCAACCGTCGACAATGAGACTGCCGAACCAAAAGCGCCGAATGACGGGCTGTTAATGCTGTATCCGTTATGGCAATGGCTGGTATTGATCCCGCTGGCCGTGTTGTTCACGATATTTGCAGCACCGGTGGCGATTGTGATGTGTCTACTCGGCTACAAGCGTGCGGCGAACAGGCATATTGCGGCCAACTGGGCGCGGTTTATTGCCCAACTGACGCCGCTGCAAATTACCGTTGAAGGGTTGGAAAACATCCAGCCGGGTCAGAGTTATGTGGTGGTGTCGAATCATCAGAGCCAGTACGATATTCCACTGATTTATGGCTACAGCGGGCTCGACTTGCGCTGGGTGATGAAGGCCGAGATCGGCTTTATCCCATTTGTTGCGCAGGGCTGTCGCGCCTTGGGGCATGTGTTTATCGATCGCGGTGATCCCGATCAGGCGCGCGCTGCGATTAATTTGGCCGTGGCCAATCTGCCTGACGGTACTGGCATTTTGTTTTTCCCTGAAGGCACGCGCAGCCGTTCGGGTGAATTGATGAAATTCCGTAAGGGAGCGTTTCGCGTGGCGGTGGATCGTCAGTTACCGATACTGCCGATGACGGTAATCGGTACGCGCGATCGGATGGCCTCGGATTCATTCCGGATTGTTCCTGGACCGGTACGATTGGTGATTCATCCGCCGCTGCTGCCGCCTGAAATGACCGATGATACCGCCGTTGAACGTTTGCGCCAGCGCACGCGAACGATCATTGCATCGGCAATGGAATCAAATGCGTCCGAGTCGACTGTTCGCTGATGCGCTTTGACGTTCCCGATCCGCGCTACGCATCGTCACGACGTGCGCGGGGCAATTTCGTGCTCGCATTCAAGATCGCACTGGGTTTTCTGGCCGTCGTGTGGTCGGTATTTCTGTTCGATCAACTGTTGCGGCTCGAACTGATTCGTTTCGGCCTGCGTCCGCGCGAGCTGATGGGTTTGATCGGTCTGGTGACGACGCCGCTGCTGCATTTCAATCTCGCGCATATCGTGTCGAACAGTTTGCCGCTGATGATTGGTGGCACGATGATGCTGTACCTGTATCCGAATTCGTCGCTGCGTGCGTTGCCGGTGATTTTCTTCGGTTCAAGCGCGCTGGCCTGGCTGTTTGCGCGCGAAAGCGTACACATTGGTGCCAGTGGGCTGGTCTATGGCTTGCTGGCATTCGTATTCGTGTCGGGCGTGCTGCGACGCGATATGCGCTCGATTGGCGCGGCTTTGGTGATCTGGTTTATGTACGGCTCGATGATCTGGGGCGTGTTGCCGGCCGCGCCCGATATGAGCTGGGAGCTGCACGCCAGCGGTTTTGCGCTGGGAGTATGGATGGCGATTGTGTTTCGTGCCTGGGATCGTCCACCGATGAAACGCTACGAATGGGAAGATGAAGACGAGACTGAACTGGACGATCCGCTTGAGGAATGGCGTCAGTACGATGTTGAAGGGCGGCGCCGAACGTCGCTCGAATTCGACCTGCGCGGCTCGATTGATCCGGACTCGGGTCAGTTCAAGCCCGGCAATAAAATTGATCCGCCATGAAGCCGCGGTTGCATATTCTAGGCTGCGGTCGGGCCGCGCGAACACTGGCACGATTATGGGTGGATCGCGATCTGTTGGATATCGGCCGGGTTCAGAATCAGTCGCTGAGCAGCGCGCAGTCTGCAGTAAACTTTATTCGCCAGGGCCAGGCGGTAGTACAACTATCCGATGGTTCGCCAGGCGATTGGCTGATGCTGGGTTTGCCCGATGGCGAATTACCGGCACAGGCCGATGCCCTGCGCCAGAGCGGCTTGCAGCCTTTTCAGCTTGTATTTCATCTGTCGGGCTCGGAATCTTCTGCGGTACTCAGTGGTGTGGCCAAATCTGTCGCATCAGTACATCCGGTGTGCCCGTTCAGCGAACCCGTGCAGGCCATGCGCCAGCTACCCGGTACGTTTGCTGTAGGCGAGGGCGATGCGGCCGCGCTGGATGCAGTGCTGCCAAAATTCTCTGCGCTGGAGATGCAGGTGCTGCGCTTGCCGGATCACTTCGATGCGGACAAAAAGCGTCTGTATCACGCCGCGACCATCACCGCCAGTAATTTTTTGAATACGCTCGATGCGATGGCGCTGGCCTTGACCGATCAGGCTGACATTCCCGAGCAGCAGGCTCGCTCACTGATCGCCTCGTTACAGCGCGTCGCGCTGGCGCAAATCGAGCAGGTTGGTCCGAGAGCCGCCCTGACCGGTCCGATCGAGCGCGCCGATAGAACCGCTATTGCGCGCATGGTCGGAGCGATCCAGCGGCATGCACCAGGGCAAATGCCGCTGTTTACCGAACTCGCTGCAGCCACGGTAGATCTGGCCGCAGAAAAGCATCCTGAGCGGACCGAGCAGTACAATCATCTGCGCACTTTGTTGACCGGAAACGAGGCTTCAGATGGGCGCATTTGATTATCAGGCGCTGGATGATGGCCGCAATGTCAGCGGTGTGGTGCAGGCCGATTCAGCCCGCCATGCGCGTCAGCAGCTACGCGAACGTGGCTGGGTGCCGCTGCAGGTCGAGCCGGTTCAGCCGTCACGTACAGCCTCAACTGCTTCACGTATGGGGCGTGAACGTGCACTCGTGCTGCGTCAACTTGCGGCCCTGCTTAAGGCCGGGCTGCCGCTCGAAGAAGTGCTGGCGATGCTGGCTGATCAGGCCGGACGCAGCAAAACGCGCCGGCCGCTGGCTGCGATTCGTGCGCGCGTGGTTGAAGGCATGAGTTTGTCCGAGGCCATGGCCGAGCATCCAGCACTGTTTCCGCCGCTGTATTTTCGCTCGGTCGCGGCCGGTGAGCAGGCCGGGCAACTCGAACAGGTGATCGAACGGCTGGCCGAGCATGCCGAGAAACGCCAGGCGTTGTCACGCAATCTTGCGGTTGCGCTCGTCTATCCTCTGCTACTGGCGGCGATTTCACTGCTTGTGATCTGGGGTTTGCTCGGTTTCGTTGTGCCGCGCGTGGTGTCGGTATTTGAGCAGGCCAGTCAGGAATTGCCGTGGATGACGCAAAGCCTGATTCTGATCTCGGGCTGGACTGCCAATTACGGTTTGCTGTTGCTGATCGGCCTGGTTATTTTACTGAGCATCGGCTTCTGGCTGATGCGCCAGCCCGGCCCGCGCGGCCGTATGGATGCCTGGCTGCTTACTCTGCCGCTGGCCGGTCGGCTCGTTCGTACGCATGCAGCAGCTCTGTTTTCGCGCACGTTTGCCATGCTCGTATCCAGTTCGGTACCGGCGGTCGAGGCGCTGCAAACTGCGGCACAGGTAGTTAATAACCGGCGTGTGCAAACCGATTTGAACGACGCTGCTGCGCGCGTGCGCGAAGGTGCTTCAATCAGTTCCGCACTGCAATCAATCGATTGGCTGCCGCCGTTGACCCGCCGGTTGATTTACGGCGGCGAACAGGCCGGCGATTTGGCGCCGATGCTTGACCATGCTGCCGAACTGCAGGAAGCCGATTTGGCCGATAGCAGCCAGGTGCTTATGGCCGTGCTGCAGCCCGCGCTGATTTTGCTGGTCGGTCTGATCGTGCTGTACATTGTGCTCGCGATTCTGCTGCCGATCCTGAACCTGAGCCAGCTATTGTCATGAGCATTTTGCGGTGAGCATGATCGCCTTCGAGCACGTCGCCAAACGCTATCCAGGCGGCATACAGGCGCTGAGCGATGTCAATTTCTCGCTCGAACGCGGCGAAATGGCGTTTCTGACCGGTCATTCCGGCGCAGGCAAGAGCACGCTGTTGCGTCTGATCGCATTACTTGAGCGACCGAGCCGCGGTCAAGTGCTGTTCGACGGGCGTAACGTTTCGCGATTATCGCGACGCCAGGTGCCGATGCTGCGGCGCAAGATCGGCGTCATCTTCCAGGATCACAAGCTGCTGACCGACCGCAAGGTATTCGACAATGTTGCGCTGCCGCTGATGATTGCCGGATTGTCGTGGTCCGATATCCGTCGCCGCGTACGCGCTGCGCTCGATCAGGTCGGCTTATTGAACAAAGAGTCCGTGCAGGTGCCGTCGCTGTCAGGCGGCGAGCAGCAGCGCGTCGGTATCGCCCGTGCGATCGTCGCCAAACCGCCGATGCTGCTGGCTGATGAACCGACCGGTAATCTCGATCCGGCGCTGTCGGCTGAGCTCATGCAGTTGTTTTGCAGACTCAATGAACTCGGCACGACCCTGCTGATTGCCACGCACGATCTGGGGCAGATCAAGCAGTTGGGTCGCCGCACGCTGGAACTCAGCGCGGGACAGATGGTTCGCGATCAAACCACGTCGCGTACGGATGACAATGATCAGTACGCGTTTGTTTCCGACCTTAAGCCTGATCATGGCCCGCGCTGAGCGTAAAAAGCAGGGTGATGGCCGCGTGCGTGCCGGTCTGCGCGCCTGGCTGCGCCGTCATGCCTACAGCTTTTTTTCTTCGATTGGTGCCTTGCTGCGTCAGCCGTTCATCAGTCTGATGACTATTTCGGTACTGGCCATCGCGCTGTGCCTGCCGCTGGGTCTGTATACAGCGCTTGACAACGTACGCGACATCAGTCGCAATTGGGAACGGCTCGACTCGATCAGCGTCTTTCTGAATACACAGCAGGGCGAAGACGAGGCCCGGCGACTGGCTTCGATGCTGTCGACATGGCCCGATGTACTATCGGCCGATCCGGTCAGCCCGGCTGCCGGCATGAACGAACTCGCCGGCCAGACCGGACTGGGCGCAGACAGCATGGCACCCGGCTGGTTGGAAGAACTGTCCGACGAAACCAATCCGCTGCCGTGGACGCTCGAAGTCAGCCCACTAGCAGATGTCGATATTCCTGCGCTGGCTGACCGGATTCGCGCGCTTGATGGGGTCGACTTAGTCATCGTCGATATGGCCTGGCTGCAGCGGCTCGATGCACTGATCGCCGTATTTGCCCGGCTGGTCGAACTGCTAACCGTGCTGTTTGCCGCGGCCGTGTTATTCGTGATCGCCAATAATATCCGAGCCGATATCCAGACCCGGTATGAAGAAATTGAAGTTATGGCACTGGTTGGCGCCACGCCGGCCTATATACGGCGTCCTTTTCTGTATTCGGGGCTGTGGATGGGCCTGCTCGGCGCATTGCTGGCCTGGCTGCTGTTGCTGCTCGGGCTGGAGCTGCTGCGGGGCCCGATGCAGGCGCTGGCGATGACTTACGGTAGCCCGGCCGAGCTCGCTGC
>JBCCHH010000097.1:0-6416 GCA_039028855.1 Pseudomonadota bacterium
CTGAAATTGGTCAGTCGATCAGGTTGGTCAATTTGGGCGGTTATCGTTACTGAAAAAAATAGCAGCAAAAGCGACAAAAAGAATTTTAGAATTGGCATGCCACGCAATCCTTAACTGCAAAATCAAATGTAAAGTCTACCAAGTCAATGAAAGCTGAATCGATAAAACAGCGTGAAGCAGTTTACAAATCTGTTGCATTATGGTGCCAATGATTTCAATAAAAACGAGCATCGGCTGAAACATCCGAGAGCCTGTAACTAGTTGAACTGGTTAGTGGGAATTTATAAATTCATCATCGGCTTTGAAAACACAGGTTCACGCAGCTCTTGATGATTTCAACAGGGATGCACCTGCGATAAGCATAAACAGCAAAATCAAAATAGAATGTCCAGCGAAGCTTAACGTAGGCACTGCCGTAGAAGGAGCGTGAGTAGTATGATTAAACAGACGCAGTTTACGTCCTTCCTTGGCCTGTCCCAGGCCAGACATTTACATTCCAAACCCCGGCGGCATGCTGCCACCGCCACCCGGTAGTCGCTTAAGCATTTTCTGCATCGCACCCTTATTGCCGACACGTTTCATCATTTTCTGCATCTGCTTGTGCTGTTTCAGTACTTTATTGACATCCTGAATCTGTACACCCGAGCCTTTTGCAATTCTGCGCTTACGAGAGCCATTAATAGTATCGGGAAAGCGGCGTTCTTTCGGCGTCATTGAGTTGACGATCGCAATCATGCGTTTGGTTTGACGATCGTCAAGCTGTGCCTTGGCCGCAGTCGGCAGGTTGCCTATGCCGGGCAGCTTTTCAGCCAATGAGCTTAGGCCGCCGAGCTTGTCCATTTGCTCGAGTTGGCTTTTGAAATCGTCCAAGCCAAAACGCCGCGATGCTTTACCGACTTTACCAGCTAGCTTTTTCGCCTGCTTTTCATCGACTTTGCGCTGTACATCTTCGACCAGAGTGAGCACATCGCCCATGCCGAGGATGCGTGATGCGAGACGATCAGGGTGGAAAGGCTCCAAGCCGTCCAGCTTTTCGCCGGTACCGAGAAACTTGATCGGCACGCCGGTGATCTGGCGCACGGACAGTGCTGCACCGCCTCTGGCATCACCATCGGTTTTGGTCAGCACCACGCCGGTCAGCGGCAGCGCATCGTGGAACGCCTTGGCCGTGTTGGCTGCGTCCTGGCCGGTCATGGAATCGACTACGAATAGAATCTCGGCGGCATCAATCGCGGCCTGGATGCGGCGGATCTCGTCCATCATCGCTTCGTCAATGGCCAAGCGGCCGGCGGTCTCAATGATCACCACATCGGCCTGGCTGCGTCGAGCCTCGGCTACGGCAGCTTCGGCAATAACCACTGCATCATTCGTATCCGGATGACGATAAAACGCGGCACCGGCCTGTCCGGCTACCGTTTCGAGCTGATCAATCGCGGCAGGACGATAAATATCGGCACTAGCGACTACAACCTTTTTTTCATGCCTGTCTTTGAGCAATCGGGCCAGCTTACCTGTCGTCGTGGTCTTACCCGCGCCCTGCAGGCCGGCCATGAGCATGACCACCGGCGGCTGACGATTCAGTATCAGCGGCGCCTGCTCGCGACCGAGTGTGTGCACCAATTGGTCATGCACAATCTTGACCAGGGCCTCACCCGGTTTCAGGCTGGCCGTCACTTTCTGACCGACAGCCTGCTGGCGTACCTGTTCGATAAAGTCTTTGACGACAACCAGCGCTACGTCAGCTTCGAGCAGTGCCCGACGCACATCGCGCAACGCTTCGGCGATGTTGTCTTCGGTTAATTTTCCGCGCCCGCGGACGCGGTTTAGCGAATCGCCGAGTCGTTGAGTCAGTTGATCGAACATAGATTCAGTCCATTGGTTTCAAGGGTGTGCGTCGGCTCCAGCCAGAGCCGGACCTCAACGCGAAGCTTCAAACATCAAGTATATCGTCCGCGAATCGCGACGGTTATACTGCGGCTATGTTGAATCGCTATCAATCGCATTGAACGCGCTCAGCCATCCCATCCTGGCATTGACTGCAGCCGTACTGTTGTATGCGCTGGCCACGTGCGGCCTGCTGGCCGGACTGATGCGGCAGTCGCGTGGCTGGATTGGTGCCGGGCTGGTTTTCGGCATACTGGCCGCGATGCTGCATGCGAGTCTGCTGCTGACCGAAATGCACTTGATCGGTGGCCTGAACGCGGATTTCTTCGCCGCACTCTCGCTGGTGTCGTTTGTCGTGGTCGTGCTGCTGCTGATCAGCTCGATTCGTTTACCACTGCTGGAAATTCTGCCGATCGCCTTTGCCGGTGCCGCGCTAATGTTGATGCTCAAGGGCCTGATCGGCCCTGAACCGTTGCCGTTGCAGGTCGAGCATAGGCTGCTCGAAGTGCACATCATTGCTTCGGTACTGGCCTATGGCGTGCTTTCAATTTCGGCGATCAATGCGCTGTTTATCAGCCTGCAGCATAATATCCTGCATCGGCATCTACGTTCGAATTTACTTGACGTATTGCCGCCCCTGGCGACGATGGAAGCACTGCTGTTTCAGCTGATTCTGGTTGGCTGGATCCTGTTGACGCTGGGCCTCGGTTCAGGGGTCGTGTTTATCGAGGGCATGTTCGCGCAGCACCTTGCACATAAAACCATCTTATCGATCCTGGCTTGGTTGATTTTCGGCCTGCTGCTGTTCGGCCGCTATCGATACGGCTGGCGCGGCATGCGCGTAGTACGACTGTGCCTGTTGGGTATGGCCGTGCTGCTGCTGGCCTATTTCGGCAGCAAGGCCGTACTGGAACTTTTACTGGATCGACGCTGGCAAGCATAAGGTCATTGCATGGACGCCATTCCACTTCAGGCATTGCTGCTGTTGATGCTGATCCTGCTGATGTTGTCAGCCTTCTTTTCCAGTTCTGAAACCGGCCTGGTTGCGCTGAACCGCTACCGTATGCGGCATAAAGCTCAGCGCGGCCATCGCGGCGCCAAGCACGCGCAGCGGCTTTTGAACAAGCCAGACCGCATGTTCGGACTGATTCTGCTTGGTAATAATCTGGTCAATATTCTGGCTGCATCGATTTCGACCGTGATCTTTCTGCGCCTGCTCGGCGATGCCGGCATCTGGGTTTCGACGCTGGTTTTGACTATTATCATTCTGGTCTTCGCCGAGGTCGCGCCGAAGACGATAGCCGCTGTATACCCTGAGCGTATCGCCTATCCGGCCAGCTATGTGCTGACGTTGCTCATGCGCGTACTCTATCCACTGGTCTGGCTGGTCAATCTGGCAGCCTCGGTCGTCATCCGTGCATTCGGCGTCAAACGCGGCGCCTTGAGTCAGGATCATTTGACTCGCGAAGAGCTGCGTACGCTGGTCAAGGAAGGTGGGCGTACGATTTCGGACGACCATCAGCAGATGCTGATCAATATTCTCGATCTTGAATACGGCACGATTGACGATGTCATGGTGCCGCGCCAGGACGTCGTCGGTATTGATCTCGATGAAGATTGGGAAACCATCCTGCAGCAGCTAACGCGCAGCATTTATACGCGCTTGCCGCTGTGGCGCGGTGATCTCGATGAGATGGTCGGGCTGCTGCATATCCGCACGGTGATGGTCAAGCTGTCGCAGGGCAATCTGAACCGTGTCGAACTGGAGCATTCGATTCGTACGCCTTACTATATCCCCGAAGGCACTTCATTAACGCAACAATTGCTCGAATTTCAGAAACGCGAGCGGCGTATGGGCATGGTGGTCGATGAATACGGCGACATTCAGGGTCTGGTCACGCTCGACGACATTCTCGAAGAAATCGTCGGTGAATACACCGCCGAAGGCACGGCCCGCCAACGCCAGTTGCGCAAACTCGACGACGGCAGTTGGCTCGTAGCCGGCAATACGACCGTGCGCATGCTAAATCGTCGTATGGAATGGAATCTGCCGACCACTGGCGCCAAGACATTAAATGGACTGATGCTGGAACAGCTCGAATCGCTGCCCGATGGTCACACTTCGGTTCGTCTGGATGACCATATTCTGACGATTGTCGACCTCGGCGATAACCGCATTCGCAAGGTGCTGTTCAAGCCCTGGCGTTTGCGCACCACCTCCGCAGACTAGCTCTACTGCCGGACTGGTGACTCCGGCCTTTCGCATACTGCGTAGAAGCATAGCAAGCTGTTAAAATTGGAGGATGAGTTCCGCAAGCCCAACGGCAACCCTGAATGTCGAACAAGCCGAGCGCGCCCAGGTACGTGCCGCACATGCGCTGGTCAGCAATTTGATGGATCGCAAACCCGGTTTGTACTGGCTAGATTTTGTGCTTACGATTTCGATTAGCTGGGCCATGACGACAGTCTTTTTTCTGGCCGAACCGTGGTCTGCGATTCAGTTTGTGGCCATGTTTATTGCGGCTATCGGTTTCTTCCGCGCAGGCACGTTTATTCATGAAATCGTGCATTTCAAAAGCAAGGAGATGATCGGCTTCAAGTGGGCCTGGAACCTGCTGCTGGGCTTTCCGCTGTTGACGCCGTGGGTGCTGTATCGGAATCATATCGAGCATCACAGTCGCGCGCATTTTGGTACCTCAAGCGATGGCGAATATCTGCCGCTGGGCTCAACGCCGCCGATTGAGACGGTCAAGTATCTGCTGCAGATTCCGCTGCTGCCGATGCTGGCGGTGATCCGCTTCGGCCTGCTTGGCCCGCTCTCTCATCTGAACAAAAATTTCCGCGAATGGCTGCTGATTCGGGCCTCGGCCGCGATCACCAATCCGTATTACCGCAAACGTTTTCCGGCCAAGTTCGAAGGCGAACTGGTTCGATCCGAGTGGTTCTGTTTCGCCTGGCTGGCGCTTTTGCTCGGGCTGACGCTGTTCGGTCCAATTCAGCCCGTTCACTGGTTCATGGCCTGGGCGCTGCTAGCGTTGACCATAGGCTTGAACTGGTTACGCAATCTGGCCGCGCATGGCTACGATAATAACGGCGATGCGCGCAGCCATCTGGCACAGCTTGAAGACTCGATTAATTTGACCGGCCAGCATTGGCTTGCAATCTGGTTTTTTCCGGTCGGTCTGCGCTATCACGCACTACATCACCTGCTGCCGGGCCTGCCCTATCATCAACTCGGCAAGGCGCACCGGCGGCTGGTCGCTGAACTGCCGTCTGATCACGCGTACCATCAAAGCAATCACAACAATTATTTCAGTCTGGTCGGCAAGTTGCTGCAAGGCGCGTGGCGCAGCCGTAACCGACGCGATGTGATCCAGCGCTGGCAGCTTGGCGAGTAACTGCAAATGGTGCAGGTTTCGACATCTCCGGCCGATCCAGAGCCGCAACCCGCAGTTAGCAGTCTACCGACGGGTCCATGCGATAACGAATCGGGTCGTCTGGTCGCGCTGATCAATCCACTCAGCTTTCGTATGAGCCTGCGCGATCGGGCCGAACGCAGTATCAAGCGAGTCGAAGCGCACGGCGGTACCGCATTTGAAGCCAGCCAGCTGGACGATATTGAGCAAGCACTGGGTACTGCGTATTCAAGCACCGGCCCCATCTCACGCCTGGTCATTGCCGGCGGTGATGGCACGCTGCAGGCAGTTGCGAGCTGGCTTGCGCGCACGCTGGATCCTCAACAGTTTCCCGATTTGATCGTGCTCAGCGCCGGTCGCACCAATTACGTTGCGGCCGATGTCGGTACGCGCAAACACTTTCTCGATACGCTTGAGCAGATACTGAACCAGCCGCTTGAAGCGCTGCATCCTGAACTTCGACAGACCCTGCGCCTGCAGCACCCGGATTTTGGTCAACAAATCGGTTTTTTTGCCGCAGCCGGGTTAGTCGATTACGCGATCCGTGATATTCATCAGTGGCGCGCCATGCGGTCGAGCTGGTGGCGCAATCATCATGGCGCGACGGCGGCCGGCTTGATTCGTCTGGGTTTCCGCTCGCTTGTTGGCCGCTCAAAGTACCAGGCTGAAAAGCTGCTGATTGATGCCGGTGAGCTCGGTCGGCTCGACGGGCCAAATAAACTACTGCTGATGACTACGCTCAAACTGAGCGGCTCCGCCGCCCAGCCGTATGCGCAACGAGGCCGCGGCGTGCTGCGAATGACGGCCATTCGTGATGATGCGGTTGCCTTCAAGCGAAATTTACCAAATATTCTGCGTGGTCGATTCAAGCCTGATATGGATATAAAAAATGGTTATTTATCAGGATATTGTAATTCCATTCTGATAGAAAACATTAATCAAATTACGCTTTATGGTCAGGAATTTGATTTGGATCCCGAGCGGCCGCTTCAGGTTGAGGCCGGCCCAGCGTTCCGGTTTTTGCGCCCATGAACGACGTACTCGAACAGCGCATGCGCGAGGATCTTTTGCAGACGCCGCCTGACGGTCTGCAGCCCGTGGTTGAACAAGTCGAGC
>JBCCHH010000098.1:0-6405 GCA_039028855.1 Pseudomonadota bacterium
CCAGCCATGGGTGAAAAAGCAGAACCAGAGCTGATCGTCGAAAACACGGCCAACGTGGCCGGCTGGGGTTTTGATCTCGACGGTAATCTGCGCTTGGCCGTGCGTCAGACGCCCGACGGCGGTACCGAAACACTCAAAGTCGAAGAGGGCGAACTCGGCGATGTATTGTTCGAGTGCGACTGGACCGAAACCTGCGGCCCGCTGCGCTTTCATCCGAATGGCGAACAGGCCTATTTCCAGAGTAACAAGGGTGAAGACGTTGACCTGATCAGCCTGTATCTGATGAATGTCGATAGCGGTGAGCTGACGTTGGTCGAAACCGACCCTGAAGGCGAAGTTGACTTCGGCGGTGCGCTGTTCTCAAATGCGAACGATGAACTGCTGGCTACGGTGTATGTCGGTGATCGCACGCGTGTGTACCCGAAAACCGAGCAGGCGCGCGAAATGCTGGCCTTTCTGCGCGAGAACCTGCCCGATGGCGAATTCAACGTCGCGCCGCAAACCAGCGATGACCGTTTGATCAAGGTCACGGTATTCAGCGATGTCAATCCGGGCGTGGTCTACCTGTTCGACTCAGAAGAGATGACACTGGAAAAACTGTATGAATCTCGCCCCGAACTACCGAGCGAGCACATGGCGACCATGCAGCCGATTCGCTACACTGCGCGCGACGGTCTCGAAATTCCGGCCTATCTGACCACACCCAAAGGCGTCGAAGCGGAAGATCTGGCGCTGGTCGCCGTCATTCACGGCGGCCCGTGGGCGCGCGATACCTGGGGCTATTCATCGATGGTGCAGTTTCTGGCCAACCGCGGCTATGCTGTGCTGCAGCCGAATTTCCGTTCTTCGACCGGCTTTGGTAAAGCATTTTTGAACGCCGGCAATAACGAATGGGGTGAGGCCATGCAGGATGACATTACCGACGGCATTGCCCATCTGGTCGAGCAGGGCATTGTCGACCCGGACAAGGTCTGCATCATGGGCGGCTCCTACGGCGGCTACGCCACGCTGGCCGGCATGACGTTTACACCCGAGGTCTACAACTGCGGCGTCAGCATCGTCGGCCCGTCCAATCTGATTACGCTGTTGAACTCGATTCCGCCGTACTGGGGTCCGATTCGTCAGCTGTTCACGCTGCGCATGGGCGATTCCGAAACCGAGGAAGGTCGCGCGCAGATGGAGCGTCAGTCGCCGCTGTTCCATGTCGACAACATCCGCTCTCCGCTGCTCGTCATTCAGGGCGCGAACGACCCGCGCGTCAAGCAGGCCGAATCCGATCAGATCGTGATCGCCATGCGCGAAAAAGAACTGCCGGTTGAATACATCGTCGCGCCAGACGAAGGCCACGGTTTTCGTGGCCGCGAAAACCGCACCGCCATGTTCGCGCGCATTGAAGAATTTCTGGCCGAACATAATGGCGGCCGTCATCAACCCGATATGCCCGACGATATTGCCCAGCGCCTGGCCGCGATCACGGTCGACATCAACGATGTTGAAGAACCGATCATTGCGACCGAGCTCGATGCAGCGCAAACCAACCCGCTACCGCCGGTCGATGCTGATGCGGTCCGTATCGGCGCGCAGCAGTTTCAGGCGACGCTGAGCATGGGCGGTCAGGAGATTCCGATTACGGGATCGCGCGTTGTCAGCCAGGTTGAAGTCGATGGCGAAGCAGCGCTGCGTATCGCTACGACCAGCCAAACGCCGATGGGCGGAAGCAGCGATGTATATCACCTGGACGCCGATTCATTGCTGCCGATCGACCGTGCCATCGAACAGGGCCCGGCCACCATTCAGGCGAGCTACGACAGCAACCAGGTCAGTGGTGAAATCAATGCTCAGGGCCAGGTGATTCCGATCGAAGTCGAACTGCCGGCACCATCATTTGGCTCGGACGGCGCGCTGCTCACGGCCGTGCTCGGCATGCCGCTGGACAGCGGGTTTTCGAGCACTGTGCGCGCCGTCGAAATCGGCATGCAAAACCGCGTGCGCATCTATTCAGTGACGGTCGAAAACAGCGAAACCGTAACCGTGCCGGCCGGCGAATACGCCACCTGGCGCGTGACGATCGAACCGCTCGATGGTGAAGGCGGTGGCCAGACCATATGGGTTACGCAGGACAGCCCGCGCATGTCGGTTAAGTCCGACTCCCAACTGCCGCCATCCATGGGTGGGGCCACGGTATCGTCTGAAATGACGTCAATCGAACATCCGGAAACCTGATAGTGAACGGGTCAATACCCGACAAAAAAAGCCGCTGACTTTATCCGGCGTTCAATCAATCGGTTGATTGAACAACCTCACCACAATCGCCTCCGAGGATACTCGGAGGCGATTCATTACGCTTCCCTTTATTCATTAAATTCAAGCCAATAAGCCAATGCAAGAAGCAATACCTGCCGCATGGGCTGATACTAGATAGGCTGTTTCGCTTTCCTGGCAGCCAACTTGGCTTTGTAGTGAGCCTTGCTGGCGATATACAACGTTTTTTTGACCTCACAGTAGACTTTTTGCCCCGATTTATCGGTGAGCTTGGTTAGCTTAATTATTTCCATTTCGCTATCCGATTGTATCGTGCTCCTGATATGCGCCAACTCGTCCTGCGAATAGTGGAAATCTGCATACAGGTCTTTGTTTGCTGGCGCCCGGAAGAAGATCTCAGCAGATTTGTCCCATATGACGTACTGGCCATCCAGCAGATTGATTAATTGCACCATGGGAATAGGATCAACTGCTGAGAACAGACTACCGCCAAAGATAGAACCGACATAATTGCGATTCTTGTAGCTGATGGGTAGCTTGATTCTGATGTGGCTAATATCCTCTGCGACCTCGATAATTCTCGCCGTACTGCGACGATACATAGGCGATAGATTGAAGCCCATCTTAAAGGTCCTGGCTTTACCAAATAGTTTCGGACCGATCTTGGCAATTTGCTGATACATACTGCAAGCTCTTAAGGCGATTCAGACCTGTTCGGGTTAGCGCTTCGGCGAAATACGCATGGTGATGTCGGCGTGGAATACTTCTATGCCATGGGTGTCAGTGACACTCACCGGCATGACTACGTCTTGGGTGGATTCCCAGTCATAGCTTGAGACTTCACAGATTGCTCGCAAATCCGTTTTTGCCAGTTTTACGTACTGGACCTGCATGCCGACGGGAATCCAGCGAAAATCACTGTTCAGTGACACATCCAGGCAAGTGCCACCCGCGAGCTCAGCGGCATTACACATCGCGATAGCGTGGACAGTCCCAAGGTGATTGAGCACTCGACGGCGCTTCCTAAAAAATATTTCCACCCTACCTGGGCGGACATCTTTAAACCTGGGCGTAATGCTTGAAAAATAAGGTGCCTTAATACATACGATTCTGCTTACAAACCAGTGGCCAACAGTATTTCCGCCAAAGACTTTCCACAGCTTCAACAGCGGACTTTTTGAAGGTTTGTAGGCCATAATCAATCACTCTTGGTTGAAAAGATACGGGTGACGTGCTGCAGATAACGGGATACGGTATCCAGCTCCGCTTCATCAAAGCCTTGATTCATCTTCGCATTCGCCTCCTTGAGCAACGATATGCCCTGTACCAGCAGGGTTTCACCCTTATCAGATAAGCTAAGTCGCGACGCACGCGAATCCTTGGGGCAGGGGGAACGAATGATCAATTCATTTGCGATCATACGTTTTGCAAGCCCCGTCACGGCAGAGTTGTCCAGCATCAGCACATTCGCCAGCTCTTTCATCAAACAATCCTCGTGCTCTTTAAGAACCATCAACGCCGTGAGTTGTGTTGCCGAAATCCCCAAATGCGCGTAACAGCCCGTATCCATGGCTTTCATCATTGTGTGGCGGGCCTGGTTAATCTGATAGATGAGGCGCCTTTTTCTAGCCATGCGATCACTATACTTAATATATTTGATATGTCAACTATATGCGCTTGCAAAGTCACACTTGTGCGGCGACGCGGGACAGGTCAAGCTGATCGCGATCTCGTCCTGATAACGCTTTGTTGTCGAGTGAACGTGTGTACCGAAGTTGCCGCAGACAAACGCAGTTTGCATTACGATCTAGCCATGAAATCCATCATTCGTCTATTACGCTGGCTGTTCTACATCTTCGTGCTGCTGTGGCTGATCACGACGATCTATCACAGCATCAAACCGCTGCCCGAAGGCCTCAGCCTGGCTTCGCCAGAATATTCCACGCTGGAAGTGGAATTCCTTGCCGACTACACCTGGGTCGACCAAAACGAGACTCGCCACACCGAACAGCGAATTTTTGACCGCATTCTCGAGCGAATCAACCAGGCCGAACGGCTGATCGTGCTCGACAAGTTCCTGTTCAACGACTTTGCCGGTGACCCGAACGGCGACGGGATGCGGCCACTGTCGGATGAAATCAGCAAAGCATTGATTCAACGCAAGCGCGAAGTTCCGGAACTGCGCATCGTGTTTATTACTGATCCGATCAACAATCTCTACGGTGGACTCGAATCGGAACATTTGAATGCCTTGCGCGAGGCCGGCATCGAAATCGTCATGACCGACCTGACCAAACTGCGCGATTCAAATCCGCTGTGGTCGGGTTTCTGGCGGCTGTGTTGCCAGTGGTTTGGTAACTCCAGTAATGGTGGCTGGCTGCCGAATCCGGTCGGGCCGGAAAAGGTCTCGCTCCGGAGCTGGCTCAAACTGGTCAACTTCAAGGCCAATCATCGCAAGACCCTGATCGTGGACACGGATGGCATGCTGACCGGGTTGGTCACCTCCGGCAATCCCCACGATGCGAGCAGCGCGCATGGCAACGTCGCGCTGGAGTTTGTTGGGCCGGCCGTGTTTGACTTGCTGCAAACGGAACAGGCCGTCGTGAATTTTTCCCACCCGGAGCTTGAGCCGTTGACATCCATGCCAATGTTCACGAGCCTGCTTCCAGCCGGTCCGAGTCTTCGCGTTTTGACCGAATCCAAAATCCGCGATTACGTGATCGAAACACTGGGTCAGGCCGAGGCCGGCGATCGTATCGATCTGGCCATGTTCTATCTCTCGCACCGAGGCATCGTCAAGGCGCTGATCAGTGCCCACGAACGTGGCGTCGTACTGCGCGTGCTGCTCGATCCGAATGAAGACGCGTTTGGAAAGAAGAAAAACGGCGTGCCGAACCGTCAGGTGGCCTGGGAGCTGCATAGAGCCGGCGTGTCCGTGCGCTGGTGCGACACGCACGGCGAGCAGTGCCACAGCAAGTTTATGCTGATGCGCCCGGTATCAGCGGCGGATCGTGAATCCACGATGCCGCGCAAGCCTGCTGAATTACTGCTCGGTTCGGCCAACTTCACGCGCCGCAACCTCGACGATTTCAATCTCGAAACCAATGTTCTTTTCACTGCGTTCGAACCACAGCCGGCGATGGCGGACGCGATCGCGTTTTTTGAACTGCGCTGGCACAACGGTCCGAACCAATTGTTCAGTCGGCCCTACGACTACTATGCCGATGAAAGCCGACTGCGCTATTGGCAATATCGCTTTTTGGAAGCGACCGGGCTGTCTACGTTTTGAATGATGAATCGCGAGCCTGTCAAACCATGAATACGAAGCTTAAGAACCCCGCCCAGGCCATTGTCGATTTCTGGTTTGGTCATCAACCGGACGATCGCCGGGTTGCCGATGAGCAGGCTGCGCTGTGGTGGCAAAAAAATGAGCGAACGGATCGTGCTATTGAACACCAGTTTGGTGCCTGGCTTGAACAAGCCGGCCGCGGTGAGTTGGATCACTGGCTGTCACAGCCGGATAAGGCGCTTGCGTTGATCCTGCTGACGGACCAGTTCACGCGTACTATCTATCGCGATACGCCAAACGCATTTGCGCTGGATAAACAGGCGCGACGCTATTGCAGGCATATGCTGGCAAATGAGCAGGATCGGGTGCTGCGTCCGATTCAGCGCGTATTCGTTTACCTGCCGTTAGAGCATTCGGAAAACCTGGATGACCAAAATCGCTGCGTTGAGCTGATGCGCAAGCTAGCGGAATCTGTGCCTGAGCATCAGCGCAAGACGTTTGACGATTACGTGGACTTCGCCGAACGTCATCAGCACATCATCCAGCGCTTCGGCCGTTTTCCGCATCGCAATGCCATTCTTGGGCGCGTCTCGACCGCAGAAGAGGTTGAATTCCTGAAGCAGCCTGGCTCGTCGTTTTAGTCGTTCATGCCTGCGGTCTGATTTACAATTCAGTAACTGATAGATCCGGCAAATAACAATGAATAACCCAGCCTGGGCTCGAAAACTTAACCGTGCGGAAGTGGTAGATGAGCGGTTTTTGGACTATCTACAGTCGCTGGATACCCTAACGAAATCAGAAGCAGACAGCGCGGCGATAATTGCATCGACCGATCTGCTTGAGCTGTTTGAAAG
>JBCCHH010000099.1:0-6401 GCA_039028855.1 Pseudomonadota bacterium
GGCTTCGGCATCGGCCAGCGCTTTTTGCAGCTCTGCGCTTTGCCCAACCCGAGCTCGTTCGGTATCGCGCTCGACCAGAAAGTCCGTCCACACCTGCGGCCGCATCTGCAGCCAACCTTTCCAGTACGTGCGCCAGAACACTTCCTGAATAAATTTCTCGGCCTGTTCCGGCGTGTGCTGCGCCAGCACCGCGGCCACGACCTCGCGCTCGGTGATCAGCCGGTAACGGATATACGGCGACAGCATCGAAACATTCTGGCGCAGGCCCGATCCGAGATCAGCATTTCGACTGGCCGCATAGACACGGCCCGCATGCGGCACAAACGCATGCAGTCGCTTCAGACCTTCTTCCCGACCCGGCGGAAACAGCTTCGATAGGCTCAACATGCAATTTTTTGTTGAATTTCCAAAATCGTAACGACCGGAACGGCAACGCATCGTGACCGACATGGCTGCGGACTGCGCAATATACAGACGCTAACTGCAGCGATCAATCCATGATGCCCTTGATCTGCAGCGCCTGACGGGTTAACTGCTGCCGTTTCGGCAGGTCCTGCGGATCGCGTATCTCGATATTCGTCGCGAACAGCCAGACGTCATCTTCGGTTTCAACATAGCCGACATACCAGCCGACCTGCGGTTCCATACGCGCCGCCCAGCCGGTTTTCGCCCACAGCGAAAAATCATCCGTTTGCTCGGCCAACATGACCTGCCGCAGGGTTTCATAGCTGTGCTGACTGAGCGGAAAAGCACGTTGATAAACGCCCTGGAGAAAATCAATCTGCTCCAGTGCGCTGATCTGCAGCGAACCGTCCAGCCAGAACAGCGTTTCTTCGAAGATGTCGGACAATTGGCCATAGTCCAGTCTGTCCAACTGCTGCCGATAGGCTTGCGCGCCGACCTGACTGGCCAGTTGCTGGAAACACCATACGCACGAAACCCGGAATGCGCTGTCCAGCGTTTGATCGCGGTTCCAGCTTGCAAAGCTACGCTCCTGCCCGTCCCATTCGAACGGATGGTCTGTACCGGACGCGACTTCTTCATCGACCGCAATCAGCGTGTTGGTAATCTTGAACGTCGAGGCCGGAGAAAACCGCCGATTTGCCCGAGCTTCGTTGTGAATAAACGATTGCCGGCTTGCCATCGACCGGATCACGATCGTGCCCTCAACCTCGTGCTCGGCGAACAGCTCGGCCAGCATCGGGTCTCCAGCGCGAAGCGGCACGCTGACCAGGAGCGATATCAATACCGCTGTTAGCGGAATGCATTGTGATCTCATTACTTACTTGTCCAGATTAGTTAGAAAATCGTGGAGTGTTTCGCACACGCTGTTTTTCGACCGCAGCGGCGGCTAATCGATCCGACGTTTTTCATAGTTGCCTGACGCGAGTGGGTATCGTCGAATTGACGGACCGCTAGCGCGGTGCAAATAGAGTGATGCGATGGCTTTGCAGCGGCCCGCCAAATTTCGAAGAAAACATACGCAGCCTGTAGCAGCCAGTTCCAGTACTGCCACTACGAATGGTATGCATAAGGTGCTTGGCCTGCACCGGCTTGATGCTGACGGAATTTTGCTGGACACCAGCTACGTTGCCGAAAACTCCAGTAAGCATCAAGCCGCGCGTTTGAGCAGAAAATCTTCAAGCTTGCCGAGCGCGGCAGTCCAGCCAGCCTGGATGATCTCCGGCATGTTCGGTGGCAGCGGCGCTGCTGTATCGGTCGGAATGCCTTCGTGCTGCAGCTCCACTCGCGTACCGGTATCGGTCTCGATAAAGTCGACCGTGACTTTCATTTCGCCATCACCGTCGGGTGACAGCGTCACATAGGCCAGCCGCTTCGGCGGATCGAATTCGACAAACTTGGACAGGGCCGGAAATTCGCCAGCGTTGTCGATCGTCATATGGTGGTTGTACGCCCCGCCGACCCTGGGCTCGATCTGGCTCCTGACAGCGGTGGTCTGGGCACAGCCCCACCATTGTTCCACCTGGCTGGTTTCGATCCAGGCTTCGAACACGGCCGAGCGCGGTGCGGCATAGGTTTGGCTGATAGTGAGTGTATTGCCGTGAAATGATGCTTTGATCGTCATCGCTGATTCTCCTTCTTGGGGTCTGGCTGCTGTTGCTGTAAATACTCGCCAACGGCGTCGAATTGCCGCTACCAGACATTCGCGTAGTACGCAATCCAACCGTTCGCCTCTTCAATCGGGCGCGGATTGATCTGAATATGGTGTTCTCGGCCGCGCCGCGTGCGCCGGATCAGGCCAGCGCGTTCAAGCACGCGCAGGTGTTTCGAGATCGCCGGCTGCGACATGGCGTAGGGCGCAGCCAGCTTCGCAACCGTGGTTTCGCCGAGCGAGAGCTGGGCCAGGATGCCGCGCCGCGTGGCGTCGGAAAGCGCGCGGAACACGCCGTCCAGATCGCTATTTTGTGGCGCTTTATAGTTAACCATATGGTTAAGTATACAGAATTCAACGCACTTTGCAAAAAATCATCGTTTGCTGCATCCAAATCCTTCTCAGGCGCAAATAACTAAGTGAGCGCGTTCATTCAGCGCGTTGAATTTCCACATTCCTTAGCTCAGCGAGACTGCAATCGACATCTGGACGGGATATTTTCACAACCCGGTAAAGATACTCTGCTAAGGTTATTTTCAACAGCGATTTTGCTAATGCATTGAGGGAAAGCATGTCGTTTCGAACTAGAAGCCATCTCAAACATACCCGTACGTCCCGTGATCGGTCCATTGTTTCGAGTGCAAGGCGGGTCACGGGTCACAGTAGCACGGCCCACGGGGCCTGTGGCCTAACGCCGCAATCGGGACAATGGGCCATCACCCGCTGGGCTGTCAATGATGTTCCGCTCGGACAACGCAACCGCTTCTTGAAGTACATCCAGTACCTCGGCGTCGCGTTTACACCACCGGATCGAAACATCATTGGCAGCGGGATGCATGAGTATGTTTGAGATGGCTTCTAACCGCTTGCTGAACGCATTGATCGTCGCGGTTTCGGGCCTGGCATTGACCGCCTGCGGATCAGAGCCCGAAGTCACGGAACCCTCCCGTCAGGCCGTCACTGTCACGGCTTCGCCGCCAGTTGTCAGAGCGGTTACCGAATGGGATGAATATACGGGGCGGTTCGCGGCAATTGAACATGTCGACGTACGCGCCCGGGTGTCGGGCTATCTCAAGGAAATCTCCTTCGAAGACGGCGAATTCGTCGAGAAAGGCGATCTGCTGTTCCAGATCGACCCTCGTCCGTTTCGCGCTGAACTGAACGCTGCCGAAGCCGAACGTCAGAGTGCCGAAGCCGCGCTTGCGAACGCGCGCGCCGAGAATGAACGCGGTCAGCGCTTGTTCGAGCGGCAGGCGATCTCGGAGGAAGAGGTGCAGGACCGCACGCGCGCACTGCGCGAGGCCGAAGCCATGATCGCGGCGGCCAGCGCCCGAGTCGAACGCGCACGACTCGACCTCGAATTTTCTGAAATCCGGGCCTCCATTTCCGGTCGGATCAGCGATAACTTCGTCAGCGTCGGCAATCTGGTCACCGGGGGCGCGGTGGGCGGCACGGTGCTGACCCGCATCGTCTCGCTGGACCCGATTTATCTGGAATTTACCGGCAGCGAAGCCGATTACATTAAATACATGCGGCTTAGCGCGTCGGGCGATCGTCCGAGTTCACGCGATGCAGCCAACCCGGTGCAGCTGCGGCTGCTCGATGAAGAGGATTTCGAGCACCAGGGTCAGATGAGCTTCGTCGACAATCAGCTCGATCCTTCCACCGGCACGATTCGCGGTCGCGCGACCTTCGACAATCCAAATGGTGCATTCGCACCGGGCATGTTTGCGCGCATCCGACTGCTCGGATCCAACGAATACGAAGCCGTGTTGATTCCGGACGCCGCCGTACAGACAGATCAGTCGCAGAAATTCGTCTGGGTCGTTGACGATGAAAACAACGCCGCCCGCCAGGACGTTGTATTGGGGCCGATGGCCGAGGGGCTGAGGATTATTCGCGAAGGGCTGAGCGGAGACGATGTACTCATCACCAGCGGCGTTCAGTTCATTCAGCCCGGCACGCCGGTGACGGCGCAGTCCAGTAATGAAAGTTAACGCAGTGCGCGACTTGCATGCCACAGTCAACGGCAACGGCGCCGGCGAATGAACGCAATCAAGTTCTTTATCGATCGTCCGATTTTCGCCAGCGTCATCTGGATTATCGTTGTCATCATCGGTTTGATTTCATACCGTTCGCTGTCCGTCTCCCAGTACCCCGATATTGCACCACCAACGATCCAGGTGATCGCGAGCTATCCCGGTGCCAGCGCCGAGACCATCGCCAACACGGTCGCCGCGACGATCGAAGAAGAGATCAACGGTCTCGAGGGCATGCTCTACGTCACCTCGCAATCCTCTTCGGCCGGCGCCGTAACCATCACCGTCACGTTCGAGCCCGGCACGGATCTGGACACAGCCCAGGTTCTGACGCAAAACCGCGTTTCACTGGCCGAACCACGGTTGCCCGAAATCGTACGCCGGCTCGGCGTGCAGACGATCAAAGCCAATCCGGATGCGCTGCTCGTCGTTCATCTGTACTCTCCGGACGGCAGTCGCGATCAGCTCTATATTTCAAACTACACACGGCTGCAGATGCGCGATACCCTGCAGCGGCTGGAAGGCGTCGGACAGATTCAGGCGTTCGGATTTCGCGAATATTCCATGCGTATCTGGATCGATCCGGAACGCGCAGCCGCCTTCAGCCTGACCGGCCGGGACATCGTCCAGGCGCTGCAGGGACAAAACGTGGAAGTCGCCGGCGGCATTCTCGACCAGCCGCCGGCCGAGAGTCAGGGTGCGTTTGAAATCAGCGTGCAGACCCAGGGCCGGCTTGAGACGCCTGAGGAGTTCGGCGAGGTCGTGGTCAAAGCCGATCGCGATGGCCGGCTCGTGCGCCTGCGCGATGTAGCGCGGCTCGAGCTCGGCGCGCGCGATTACTCGACCAACGCCCAGCTCGATCAATCGCCAGCGCTGGCGCTGTTGTTCAATCAGCAGCCCGGTTCGAACGCGCTCGAAACGGCCGAGCGGATTCTGACCACCGTCGAGCGGATGAGCGAAGATTTCCCGGACGGCATGGACTACGAAGTCATCTGGAACCCGACCGAGTTCGTGGCCGAATCCGTGCATGAAGTGGAAAAAACCATTATCGAAGCGGTGATTCTGGTCTCCCTCGTCGTGTTCGTGTTCCTGCAGTCGCTGCGTGCCGCCATCATCCCGATCATCGCGATCCCGATTTCATTGATCGGCGCCTTTGCCTTTATGCAGGCATTCGGTTTCTCGATCAATAACCTGTCGCTGTTCGGCCTGGTACTGGCGATCGGCATCGTGGTCGACGACGCTATCGTGGTCGTCGAAAACGTCGAGCGCAACATTCACAACGGCATGAACCCGCGCGATGCGGCGTATAAAACCATGGAGGAAGTCGGCAGCGCCCTGATCGCGATCGCGCTCGTGCTTGCGGCCGTGTTTATTCCGACTGCGTTTCTGGAAGGCATCTCCGGCGAGTTCTACCGCCAGTTCGCCGTGACTATTGCTTCGGCCACGATCATTTCTGCCGGCGTTTCGTTAACACTCTCGCCGGCGCTGTCGGCGATTCTGCTGAAACCGAGAAAATCCGCTGACGAACTGAAACCGTACGAGAAACCATTACGCTGGTTCTTCGACCGGTTCGACAAGGGCTTTGATGCGACCGCCCGCGGCTACTCGGCACTGGTTGGCAAAATGGGCCGTATGGCAGCCATCGTGCTGGTGGTCTACGCCGGGCTGATTCTGCTGACCGTGTTCCAGTTTCAGCGTGCGCCGACCGGCTTTGTACCGCCGACCGATCAGAATTACCTGATCACCGTCATCCAGCTCCCGCCGGGTGCATCGCTGTCGCGCACCGAGGAGGTGATGGACCGGGTTATTGCCGAAGGTCTGTCGCACGAATACATCGAACATGCGGCCGCGTTTGCCGGCCTGGACGGTGCAACGTTTACTACGGCATCGAATTCGGCCGCGGTCTTTTTCACCATGGAGGATATTGGTGGACGGGTCAGCGCCGGCGCCACACGCGACGCCATTCTGAATGATTTGCGCAGTCAGTTCTCGACGTTCCGCGATGCCTTCATACTGGTCGTTCCGCCACCGCCGGTTCGCGGCGTCGGCAACGCCGGCGGCTTTAAAGGCTATGTGCAGGACCGGGCAGGCATCGGCCTGGAGGCCCTGGAGCAGCAGGCCTTCATACTGTCCGGCGCGGTCAATCAACAGCCCGCAGCCACGTCTGCATTTACCGTGTTTAATACCCGCACGCCGCAGCTGTATGTGGATATCGATCGCGTGCGCGCCGAACAGCTCGGCGTCGACAC
>JBCCHH010000100.1:0-6400 GCA_039028855.1 Pseudomonadota bacterium
ATCAGAATCAACCGTTCGGAATCCATCGAATACTCGCCACCTGCAAAATCACTTGTCACCGTCACTTGACCAAAGCCAGCGGCCTTGAGCCAATACACCATTTCCGATGCCGACCAGACGCGATGGGAAAAATTCGCCCGATGTACCGACTCGCTGCCGTCTGCTTCGGTTTGGAGTAAGACCCATTCGTTTTCCAGTCGTGTCAGATGATCGGTCAGCAACGGACGCTCGATCAGGATGCGGCCGTCGTCGTATTCGCTCAGGTGGACCGGTTCCAGAGTACGGCAGAGATATTCCAGACCAACCAGATCGAGCACCAGGCGGCCGCCGGCTGTGAGGCTTTCGAACAGGTTTTGCAGTACTTTCCGATGATCAGCTTCGTCTTCGAAGTAGCCGAATGAAGTCCACATCAGCAGTGCCAGATCGTACTGTTCGGATCGACTGAAGCTGCGCATGTCCTGCTGCAGAACTTCGATTTCAAGTTCTTGGTCCTGCACATTGGCCAATAGCTGATTGAGCAGATAGCCGCTGGTATCGACTGCGGTTACGTTCAATCCAGCGCGCGCCAGCGGCAGGGCATGACGGCCGGGTCCGCAGCCGAGATCGAGTACGTTCGTCGCATTGCCGGCTTGTTTGGGGACGCCAAGCGTGGCCAATAACTGGTCGACTTGCCGCTCAGCCTCGCTAAACTGGTCGGGTCCAAACATGAGCGGGCCAAAGGTGCGCCAGAATGATTCATCAGTAAACCAGTCATCGCTTTTTGCCCCATTTTCAGGTGCGTGCTCATTCAAGTGCGTATTCCTCGGGCTGATGATGCTGTCGTTAAGCGCTTGCGCAACGGTTCAATGGTACGGCCAGGCCTTGCACGGCCAGCTTAGTTTACTCAGTCAGCGCGAGGATATCGAACAATTGATCGCGCATCCCGAAACCGCGCCTGAACTACGCAAGAAGTTGGCCTTGACGCTCGAGATTCGCGCCTTTGCCTCCGAGCAACTCGGGCTGCCCGATAACGATAGCTATACCGATTATGTTGAGCTCGGTCGTGATGCGGTGTTGTGGAATGTGATTGCCGTACCCGAGTTCAGCCTGCAGCCGAAAACCTGGTGTTATCCGCTGGTCGGCTGCCTGGCCTATCGTGGCTGGTTCAAGCGCGAAAGGGCCGAGCGCGAAGCCGATACGCTGGCTGCTTCAGGTTTCGATACGCGCGTTTCGCCGGTGCCGGCCTATTCCACCTTGGGCAAGCTCGAAGATCCGCTGACCAGCGCGATGCTGCGCTGGGATGAGGCGACCCTGGCCGGTTTGATCTTTCATGAGTTGGCCCATCAGCGCGTGTTTGTGTCGGGTGAGACGGCGTTTAATGAGGCCTATGCCACCAGCGTCGAGCGTGTCGGCGTTGAACGCTGGTTTACCTATCGCAATGAACCTGACAAGCTCAAAGCATGGCAAATGCGGCTTGAAGCGCATCAGCAACTGGTCGACTGGTTGCTGCAAACACGCATGCGATTGGCCGATGTCTACGCCATCGATACCGAGCACGAGATTCTCGGTGCCGATATTCTGACGGCGGCCAAACAGGTTGGTTTTAGTCAGTTGCGTGCCGAGTACCGCGATTGGGCAGTGCGGCGCGGGCAGGATCCATTCGCCGCATTCTTTGATCGACCATTGAACAATGCCGATCTCGCGCTGGTCTCAACCTATGAGGCCGGGGTGCACGCTTTCGATGCGCTTCTGGCAAAATATGCACAAGATCTCGAAGACTTTCATTTAGCCGTTGAAAAGCTGGCGCAAGCTGGTTCGGATGAGCGTGCTGATTTTCTGAACAAGTGAAGCCGATGAGCGCCACGCCTGACCTGATAACCCACGCCCGTATTGGACCGCATCTGGCGGCTGTATCGGTTGCGTTCGTGCTATCGCTGGCCACGCCCGTGTTTGCACAGCCAGCGCTGATCGAGCCGGATGAGGCTGAAAGCGAAGCGCCGGCCCAGCAGTGTCAGCCACCGGGCTCGATTCCGATGCGCGGCAGCCTGATGCGCAGCGGCGATTTGCCGATGGATATTGAGGCGCAGGATATGGATGCGCCCGGGCGCGATCAGCCGATGCGGTTTATTGATGACGTTGTGCTCGTGTATGGTGATCAGCGGCTTGAAACGGATGAGCTGATTTATGACCCGGTCACTGGTGAGGTCGAATTGCCGGGCTGGCTCGAATATTCCGATGCCCTGTTCAGCATGCGTGCATCAAGCGCGCGCTATAACACCAATGATTCGAGCGGCCGTTTTGAGCGCGTTCGTTATCATGTAGCTGGTGCCGAAGGCGCGGGTAACGCTCAGGTCATCGAAATGCTCAATGCTGAACAAGCCAGTGTTGAAGGCTTTGATTTCACGACCTGCGACGTCACCGATCCCGACTGGCAGTTGATTGCCGGCGATGTCGATCTGGATTTTGAACAAGGCGTCGGCACGGCGCGTAATGCGCGACTGGAGTTTAAGGGCGTGCCGATTTTTTATTCGCCGTGGCTGAGTTTCCCGCTCAACAACGAGCGCAAATCGGGTTTTTTGTATCCGCAGGTCGGTACCACCAGCGATAACGGCATCGATCTGGCCGTGCCCTGGTACTGGAACATCGCGCCGAATATGGATGCCACATTTACGCCGCGCCTGATTGCCGATCGTGGCGCCATGCTCGGTACCGAGTATCGCTTTCTGACCGAACGCCAGGGCGCGGTTTTCAATTTTGATGTACTGCCCGATGATGATCAGGAAGACAGCGACCGCTGGCTGGGCCGCATCGATTACCGCGCCCGGCTGGCCCAAGGCTGGAGTGCGCGGCTGAATTTCAACCGGGTCAGCGATCAGGATTATTTTCTTGATCTGGGTAATGAATTGGGTGACAGCGTGGTGCAGTTTCTGCGTTCGGATTTGAGTTTTGTCGGCCGCGGTCGGAACTGGACGCTGACTTCGACCTTCGACACATTCCAGGTGCTCGATCGTGGCGTAGCCGAAGCCAATGATCCTTACAACCGTTTGCCGCGAGTCGAATTTGACGGCAACTGGCCGTTGCCCGGTAACTTTACTTTTGCGCTCGACTCCGAAGCGGTCTATTTTGACCGCGATACGGGCGTCACCGGACTTCGTCTCGACATACTGCCCGAACTTTCGTGGCGGTTGGTGCGGCCGGGTTGGTATCTTGAACCCGCGCTCGGTCTGCGCACAACGGCCTACAGCCTTGATGAAGCGCCAACGGATGACGATACGCCGACGCGCGTTCAGTCCATTTTCAGTTTCGACGGTGGCCTGATTTTTGAGCGGGAAACCGAAGCTGGCAATCTGCAGACCCTCGAGCCGCGCATTTTTTATCTGTACGTTCCAGGTGAAAATCAGGATGATCTGCCCGTATTCGACACGCGCGAGTTGACCTTCGGCTTCTCGCAGCTCTTTCAGACCAATCGCTTTGCCGGCGCTGATCGTCAGGCCGATGCCAATCAACTGACGCTGGCGCTGACCACACGCCTGCTCGAAGACGAGACCGGCAGTTCGATTATTGACGCCAGCATTGGTCAAATCGTGTATTTTGATACGCTCAACGTGCAGTTGCCGAATCGACCCGACGATAATCGCGACACTTCAGCCACGGTAGCCGAAATCAACTGGCGACCGAGCGATCGCTTCTTAGTCAACGCCGGTTTGCAGTGGGATCCTGACGATCGTGAAACCGATGTCGCTGCCGTCGGTCTGAGTTGGAAAGGTCACGACGCCCGACAGATTCAGCTTGGCTATCGTTTCCGTCGCGATGAAGTCGATCAGATTGACTTGCGCTTGCGCTATCCGGTGACGAATCATCTCAACCTGATCAGCCGGCTCAATTATTCGTTTGAAGATTCAACCGCGCTGGAACTGCTCGGCGGAATCGAATATGAAAGCTGCTGCTGGGCCATTCGGGCGTCGATGCGTCGCTACATTCGCGATAGAGAGTCGGAAAAACGCACCGCGTTTTTCATCGAGTTGCACTTAAAGGGCCTGGGTAGTCTTGGTCGACGGCCTTACAATTTATTTACACGCTGATTGCGCAGCGCGTTCAGAATAGGCACAACGCCCCGATCATGCGGAATAACACCTGAAATGAATTCTGAAATAACACGCCTTATGAAACGATTAATCAAACCAGTCATCCTGTTTTCTTTCGCGGCTATGCTGATGGGCGTTTTCAGCGCCGGTCAGGCGTTGGCCCAGGCACGTGACCCGATCGACTCGATCGTTGCCATTGTCGATGAATCGGTCATCCTGCAAAGCGAGCTGGATTCCGCCATTGACACGATAGTGGTCCAGTTTCAGGGTCGCGGCGAGCGCCTGCCGCCGCGCTCGGTTCTGGAGGAACAGGTGCTCGAACGCCTGATCATGACGCGATTGCAGGTACAGCGCGCTGAAGCCACCGGCATTCGTATTTCTGATCAGGAGGTCGATCAGTCGCTGGCGGTCGTGGCTCAGCAAAATAACCTTACGCTTGAGCAATTGCGCTCGGCAATTGAGAGCGACGGCATCGAGTTCAACGAATTTCGTGAGGATATTCGACAAGAACTCATCGCTTCACGCCTGCGTCAGCGAATTGTCGACAGCATGGATAGCATCACCGAAACCGAGGTAGACATCATGCTTGCCTCCGAAACGTTCGACGGTGATGAGTATGACCTGTCGCAGATTCTGATCCGCGTACCCGAATCGCCTACGCCGGATGATTTACAGGCGGCTAGTGACCGGATCGGAGAGCTGCTTGAGGAAATCCAGGATGGTTTGGACTTCTCCGAAGCCGCGATTCAATATTCAGAATCGTCCGATGCGCTTGAAGGCGGCCGTGTCGGCTGGCGCAATCTGAACGCGCTGCCGCGACAAATTGCCGATAATATTCGTGATTTGCAGGTGGGTGAGGTGAGTGAGCCATTTCGCGCCGGTGGTGGCATATTGCTGGTGAAAGTGAATGATCGGCGACCGCGATCCGATATTATCGTCACCGAATATCAGGCGCGGCACTTGATGGTTATGCCGTCGGAACTCCTGCCGGCCGAACAGGCCGAAGCACTGATCAACGAACTGCATGACCGTATTCAACAGGGTGAGGATTTTGCCGTGCTGGCGCGCGAATATTCCGACGATACGCGCTCGGCTAATCTTGGCGGCATGCTCGAATGGTTTCCCGAAGGTGCCTATGGTCAGGCGGTACAGCAGCAAATCGCTCAACTTCAACCGGGCGAGCTTAGCCAGCCGTTTCGCTCAAACCAGGGCTGGCATTTGATTCAGTTCGAAGATCGCCGGCAGGCGGATCGTACCGAAGAGGCGCTGCGTGCCGAGGCGCGCGAACTCATTGCGCAGCAAAAATCGCAGGCTGAAATTGACCGGGTCTTGCGTCAGTTCCGCGATGAAGCATACGTTGATATCCGGATCTGATTCTGGCCACGAACGTATTCAGCCACTGCTGATCACTGCCGGCGAACCCGCCGGCATTGGCCCTGAACTGGCCGTGCGGCTGGCCGCTGACCGGCCACAGCATGTGCTGGTTGCGGATACCGGCTTACTCGATCGCACCCGGATTCGCTTGGGCCTCGACCTCGAGCTCAAATGCTGGCAGCCTGGTTCGGCGTTCAGGCCACGGCCTGGAGTCATCCATCATCTCGCGATCGCACTGGCGCAGACTGCCGAGCCAGGCGTGCTTAATACCTCCAATGCACGCTACGTGCTGGATTGCCTGGACGCTGCGGTGTCTGCGATACAGGCCGATCAGGCTTGCGGCCTGGTCACCGCGCCGGTGCACAAAGGCATCATCAACGACGCCGGCATTGCCTTTTCCGGTCACACCGAATACCTGGCGGCAAAGGCTGGGGTGGCGCAAGTGGTAATGCTGCTCGCAGCCGCCGACTTGCGCGTGGCTTTGGCGACTACACATCTACCAATCAGCAAGGTTTCTGAGCATATTCAGCGCGAAAGCCTGGCCGAGACACTGCGAATTCTGCAGCATGATCTTGAGCAGAAATTTCAGATTCAACAACCGCATATTGCCGTGCTCGGACTGAACCCACATGCCGGCGAGGGCGGTCATCTGGGCAGAGAGGAGATCGAAATCATCGCACCGGTGATCGAAAGCCTGAAAAAGCAGGGCCTGAATCTAACCGGCCCGCTGCCGGCAGACACAGCGTTTGTGCCGAAGCATTTACAGCACTACGATGCGGTACTGGCGATGTATCACGATCAGGGCTTGCCGGTACTCAAATATGCCGGTTTCGGCCATGCCGTCAACGTAACGCTGGGTTTGCCATTCGTGCGCACTTCGGTCGATCATGGTACCGCGCTGGATATTGCCGGCACGGGTCAGGCCGATGGAGGCAGCCTGATTGCAGCGACCGAGCTGGCAG
>JBCCHH010000101.1:0-6337 GCA_039028855.1 Pseudomonadota bacterium
GCCGGACGATATGGATCGCGAGGACATAATCACCGGCGAACTTGAAACGATCAACATGGCCAGTGCCGGCGCGCTGGATACCTCAAACCTGACCGCAGGCCTGCAGGCGATGGTGCTGATGCAGTCCAGCGTGCAATCGGGTCTGCTACCGACCGAACGTCTGCGTTTCGGCGGCGACCCGACCGAATTGATTGACGAGCTCGGTATTGACGATACGCGTAAGTCGCTGGCGCTGCGCTTAAGCGGCGAGGCGGCGAGCGCGTTTCCCGATTCAGCGCTCGACAGCGGCGTGATCAATGCCGTGATCGTGGCCGATACTGATCTTTTAGCCGATCGTATGTGGGTACAGCGACAGAACTTTCTCGGCAGCGTACTGCTGAATCCGTTTGCCGATAACGGCGCGCTGGCCGTTAATGCGGTCGAAAACCTGCTCGGTAATGCCGACCTGATCAGCGTTCGTACGCGCGCCACCTCAAGCCGACCTTTTGTGTTGGTGGACGATCTTCGCCGCGAAGCTGAGGCCGATCTGCGCAGCACCGAGCAGCGGCTTGAACTGGAACTGCTTGAGACCGAGAATCGCCTGACTGAACTGCAGCAGGCGCGTGGCGATGCCGATCTGAGCATCCTCACACCCGAGCAGGAGGCTGAGATCGACCGCTTTGTCGAACAGCGCCTCGAAATTCGTCGTCAACTGCGCCAGGTGCGGCGCGAGCTCGATCAGGATATCGAAGCGCTGGGTACGCGCATCAAGATGTTGAATATCGTCGCGATGCCGCTGCTGGTTACCGTGCTGGCACTGTTTGTGGCCTGGCGTCGCCGTCGTTCGCAGCACGCTAGTGTCACTTCGAGGGTGGCACCATGAGCAAGCAATGGGTGGTAGTACTGGCGCTGGCAATTTTGCTTGGCATGGGCCTGATCTGGCTGCTGGATTATTCCATGCCGGGCGATGCCGAGCAGGAAAATGCATGGGTGCTGCCGGCCATGAGTGAGCAGATCAACGACATCAATGCACTGGATATTGTCGCGCCGGGTGGAGCGGTTGCGGTCAGCTTGCGGCGCGTGGGCGAGCCGACACAAGAAGGTCAGGACTCGACATTGCGCTGGCGCGTCGTTCAGCGCGACAGCTTCGAGGCCGATTTTGCGCGTGTGTTCGAACTGCTGCGCGATCTGGCCGAACTGCAGCAAACCGAAGCGCGTACGTCCAATCCCGACTGGTACGCTCGGCTCGGCGTTCAGTCTGTCGGTGAATCCGATGCCAGCGGTCGTCGACTGGATTTTCCACTCAGTGCGGTACCGTCGTTGATCGTCGGCCAGGTCGATCCGACCGGTCAGGGCAGCTACGTGCGCGTGGACGATCAGGTGCAAAGTTGGCTGGCCGATCGCGTACTCGAACTACCGATTGATCCGGTCCAGTGGCTCGAGCCCAGCATTATGGACATCCCGGCCAGTGATATTGAACAGGTGATCGTGCGCCATCCGGATGGCGAGACGGTACAAATCCGCAACGCAGGAACCGAGAATAGCGACTTTGTTGTACTGAATGTGCCCGAAGACCGCCAGGCCGGCCCTGCGTTCCAGCGTACCGCCCTGGCCAACGGCCTGCGCGGCTTGAATCTCGAAGATGTGCAAGCCTTCGACGGCGCAGTGCCGGATAGCGCCGTGCGCGTGCTGTTCACAACCAATGACGGTCTGAACTTCGTCGCCAGCGTGTTCGAACAAGCAACGGCAAACGATGAAACGGAGATCGATGCGAATGCCTCAAATAGCGATTCGGGCTACTGGATTCACTTCACGGTATCAGCAGAAACTACCGCAGTGGATGCTGAAACAGCCGACAGCGCAGCGCCGACGCTCTCGGCGGATGAAGAGGTGGCATCCGCGCCAAGCGAACAAGCGGTCTCAGTCGATCAGCAACAGGAAAACCAGCGTCTGGTTAATGCTGTCGCCGTCGATGCCCGACTGTCGCCCTGGTTGTTCCGCATTCCACAGCGACGCTTTGATGACATTACGCCACGATTCGAGGATATTCTTGAACCTCTACCTGAGACGGAATCCGAAGAATAGTTGTGTTTCAGATATTTGTTAATGAGTCAATTCGGGCTTGGCCACGACTCTGCTCGGCCAGCGCCATGCTGAAGGCTTCGATCTGATCGGTCGGCAACTCGATACGGACGCGCAATCCATCGGCCTGATAATTGGTATTGATGCGCATACCCTGATGCTGTTCGATCAGATGGTACAGCGTGGCTTCGAAATCAAAACCAGCGCGGATCTCGCATCTGCTCATCGCAACAATCGGTTGCCATCCGGATTGTTCAATTGCGTTTTCGATGGCTCCGATCACACTGCTGGAAAACGCGCGTGCAAGTCCGCCGGTGCCAAGCTTGGTTCCGCCAAAATACCGGTTAACAACGGCCATTGTGTCGTCCAGCTCGAACTGATCAATTGTGGCCAGAATCGGTCGCCCGGCAGTGCCTGAAGGCTCGCCGGCGTCGTCAAAGCGGCAGTTCTTGCCTGCCCGAAAAGCCCAGCACACGTGTTTGCAGTCGTCGGCGCCATGGGCAGCGATGAAGTCGGTCGCGGCGGCTGCATCGGCAATCGGCCCGCATACGGCAACAAATCGGCTTTTGCGTACGATGTGCTCGAAGTGACCGAGGCCGAGCAGTTTATTCATTCGTTTCGGGGTTAATCCTGTCTTGTGTTTCTGAGGCTTGAACTGAAAGTACCTGCGCCGTAACGCTGAACTGGCTGAGTCGGGCCTGGATGGTCTGGCCAGTCTCGAAATCGTCGATGCGAGTCAGTGCACGTCCGCTTTCGTTTTCGATCACGGCATAACCGCGTCCGAGCACGGCCAGTGGACTGATCGCATTGAGTGCACGCGCGGTTTCGGTCAGGCGTTGGGATGATTGGATCAGCGATTGGCCCATGGCGCGAGTGAGGCGCTGCTCTAGCTGTGCTTGTTGTTGTGCCGATTGCTGCAGCGCACGTGCAGGATGACAGTTCTGCAGCCTTCGGGTTTGGTATTCCAGCGACTGCCGGGTCTGCGCCATTCGACGATCCAGCGCCAGCCAGATGCCTTTTTCGAGCGCTTCCAACCGAGTTCTTATATCGATTAATCGGCGTGCCGGATGCTGCAGCTTGCGTCGACGCTCGATTGCATCCAACTGCTGCCAGCGGCGTTGATGCTGCTGATTTAAGGTTCTGGACATGCGTTGGTTGCCATCGTCCAGTCGTTGCCGAATCGCGGTTCCATCGGGTGTGGCTGCTTCGGCCGCGGCGGTAGGCGTGGCGGCGCGAACGTCGGCGACCCAGTCGGCAATCGAAACATCCGTCTCATGGCCGATGCCCGTCACGATCGGCGTATTGATATCGGCGATTACCCGGGCCAGGGCTTCGTCATTGAAGGCCTGTAAATCTTCGAGTGACCCTCCGCCACGTCCGAGCAGAATAACATCGGCAAATTCATTTCGATCGACGGCGCGAAGCGCTTTGATCAGCCCTTCGACGGCCTGATCGCCTTGCACGGGCGTGGCATAAATGCGCACGTTGGCCACGGGCCAGCGCCGTTTGAGCGTAACCAGCATGTCGCGAATCGCCGCACCTGTAGGTGACGTAACGATCGCAATGCGCTGTGGATACTGCGGCAGCGTTTTTTTGCGTTCGGACGCAAACAGTCCTTCTTTCTCGAGCTTGCTTTTGAGTGCGGCAAAGGCCTGCTGTAATGCGCCGCTGCCGGCTGGCAGCAGCGTATCTGCGATTAACTGATAGTCGCCTCTGGGTTCGTACAGGCTTAAGCGGCCGCGTAATAACACCTGGTCGCCATTGGCTGGCTCAAAACCGATCTGGTTACGTCGCGGTCGAAACAACGCGCAGCGAATCTGTGCACGTGCGTCCTTGATTGTGAAATACCAGTGGCCTGAAGCGGGTCGGGCCAGGTTGGAAACCTCACCGGCCAACCACAGTCGTGGAAAACCGGCCTCGAGATGTAGTCGGACTTCGGCGTTCAGTTCGCCGGGTTGGTAGACGCGCGTTTCGGGACCGGGAGCGAGGGCTGACATGCTTCAGGATTATACGCAGCCGACGCCTGATTTAGCTCGATTGAATGATTGGCTTGGGCAGGTACGAGTCGCTCGACGAAATGTTCGCTGCAGGCTTGCCAGGAAAAGTCGGACGCATAGTCAACGCAGTGCTCGGGATTAATTGCCAGTGCGCGGAACACCGCCTCGCGCAGATCTTGATCGAGCGCGCCGTTGCCGTTGTCGATGATCAGATCGTTCGGGCCGGGCACCGGAAATGCTGCTACCGGAACACCGCAGGCCATGGCTTCGAGAATCACCAGACCCAGCGTATCGGTCTTGCTCGGAAAAACGAACACATCAGAGGAGGCCAGCGTCCGTGCGAGCGCTTCGCCATGTCGATAACCGAGAAAATGCACATCGGGATAGCGGACTTTGAGTTTTTCCAACGCCGGGCCGCCGCCAATGACAACCTTGGAACCGGGCAGGTCGAGATCAAGAAACGCCTCGATATTCTTTTCCAGTGATACGCGACCCATGTAGCTGGCAATCGGTCGCGGCAGCTCCAACTCGTCTTTGTTATACGGCTTGAACAACTCGGTATCGACGCCGCCAGGCCAGATTTCGAGGTTTCTGAAACCGCGCTCGGTCAATAACTTGCGCTGAGTTTCGGTACGCACGAACGTACGCGAGGCCGCGCCATGGAACCAGCGCAGCGCCTTGTAGCTGAACGAAATGGGAATCGGCGCGCGCATACGCAGATATTCGGGAAACCGGGTGTGATACGAACTGGTGAAATTCAGGCCGCGGCGCAAGCAGTGGCGACGCATGGCCATGCCCAGCGGCCCTTCGGTTGCGATGTGAATGGCGTCGTAGCGCTGCGCTTGCATGCATTCGCGCACAGCTTTGTTCGGCCGCAGCGTCAGCCGGATTTCAGGATAGCTCGGACACGGCAAAGTGGTGCGATTCTGGGGTGATAGCACGTCGACTTCATGCTGACCCAAGCGTAGCGTTTCGGCCGTTTTCTGCAGCGTTCGCACCACGCCGTTGACCTGCGGCTCCCAGGCATCGCTGACGAGTAATATTTTCATCTGGAAATTCTCATGCAGCTACTCCCAACTTGTTTGGCGGCATGCTTTTCAGCATCTCCGGTTCTCCCGAAAGTTTCCATAATTCGAGCGTACCGTCGTGTTGCTCGATCAGTGCGGTGCAACTTTCAACCCAGTCGCCGCAGTTCATATAGGTGATGCCGTCCAGGTCAGTCAGCTCCGCCCGATGGATATGGCCGCAGATCAGGCCATCAACATTCTGGCTATTGGCCTCACGTGCGACCGCACGCTCGAACCGCTCGATGTAGTTGACCGCGTTTTTCACTTTATGTTTCAGAAATGCAGCTAAAGACCAGTATTCACGACCCATTTTCCCTCTAACCCAGTTGACCAGGCGGCTCGCCTTGAGCAGCACTTCATACGCGTGCGAACCGACCAGTGTCAGGAGTTTGGAGTTCATCACCACGGCATCGAACTGATCGCCGTGCATGATCAGAAAGCGTCGTCCATCAATCATTTCATGCACGATCTGATCACGGATTTTTACATTGCCCAGCGTTAAACCATCGTAGGTTCGCATGGCCTCATCATGGTTGCCGGGCACATAAATCACGTTGGTGTCGTGTTTGGCCTTACCAAGAATCGAACGTACGACATTGTTGTGTTCCTGCGGCCAGTAGCGCTTTTTCTTGAGTGACCAGAAGTCAATAATATCGCCGACCAGATACAGATTCTCACAGCGCATGTCGCGAATGAAATCGAGCAGAAACTCGGCACTGCAACCTGGGAAGCCCAGGTGAACATCAGAAATCCAGATGGTGCGGACATTGCGTTTGATACGAATCTTGGCGCTGTTCTCCATGGCTGTTTCCGGGGTTGGTTTAAGGAATCTCTGAATGACGCTGCACGGGCGCGACGGAGCCTTTGCAGGAGGCTCCGGCTTGGCTTGGGCGAGTGCCGTTTGGTCACTCCAAATCAGTGAGTTCAAACGAGGCGGAGGCCCTGCAAAGGCCCGTCCCGAAGGGTTTCGCCGTGAAAGCCACATCCCGCGCGTTGTGTTACTCGGTCGTAGCTACGGCTACTGTCACTCGCACCGCACCACACGGTCTGCGGCTTTTCTGACTGAAACGCGCTTCGTGCAGCGTCATTCATAGGTTCCTTATCCTCGCTCTAGCCCCTTGCACTGCCGTGACAGGCATTTGAAGTCTGAGTTACAGCGGTTTTTCAGTTATGTTTCACCGATTCAGCCAATCCAGCGTTGGATTACGGCCC
>JBCCHH010000102.1:0-6297 GCA_039028855.1 Pseudomonadota bacterium
CGGATTCGAACCAACGACCTAGTGATTAACAGTCACCCGCTCTAACCAGCTGAGCTACCGGGGAAGTGCAAGCCGCATATTATCTCTGCCGCTATGCCTTTCGTCAAGCGGCAGAGTACATTTTCTGGCTGTTCAGCGATCGATCTGGTCGTACTCGCTGGAGGGTGGCCGGGCGCGTCGTTTCCTACGTTGTTCAGCAGAAGCTGGCCGGTGTCTTCACGCGTTGCTTTCCACGCTGATTGCGTGATTGGGCGGGCGATGTTCGGCCAGCGCGACCAGTTCGCCCATGACGGTTTCGGCAATTTCCTTGAGCGCGTGATCGGTAAAAAAACCCTGGTGGCCGGTGATAAGGACGTTCGGGAAGGTCAGCAGGCGCTGGAAGATGTCGTCAGTGATGATTTCGGCTGAGTGGTCCTGGAAAAACAGCTGTTCTTCCTGTTCATAGACATCGAGGCCGAGGTAGCCGATTTTGCCAGTTTTGAGGCCCTCGATAATCGCGCGTGTGTCGATCAGCGCGCCGCGGCCGGTGTTGATGATCATCACACCATCGCGCATGCGCTGGAGGCTCTCGGGGTTGATCATGTGGTGCGTAGTTTCGTTCAACGGGCAGTGCAGGCTGATGATGTGACTGCGTTCAATGAGTTCGTCCAGCCCGACATATTCGCAGCCCAGGGCCTCGCATTCAGGATTGGGCTGCGGGTCATAGGCCAGGCGGTGGCAGTGAAAGCCGTTCAGCATGCGCGCCAGCGCGGTGCCGATACGGCCGGTGCCGACAATGCCGAGGGTGCGCTGATTCATGTTGAATCCGAGCAGACCTTCAAGCGCAAAATTGCCTTCAAACACACGCCGGTGCGTACGGATAATCTTGCGGTTCAGCGCCAGCATGAGCATGAGCGCATGTTCGGCCACGGCCTCGGGCGAGTAGCCGGGCACGCGCGTGATGACCAGCCCGAGTTCGGCCGCGGCCTTGATATCGACCTGGTTGAAGCCTGCACAGCGCAGCGCGATGGCGCGAATGCCGTGATGCACGAGGCGTTCCAGGCATTTACGATCGAGTCGGTCGTTGACGAAGGCGCAGACTACGTCGAAACCCGCGACCATGCCGGCGGTCTCCGAATCGAGCCGTTCGCTGAAGTATTCAAGTTGAATATTGATGCCATCGGGCAGGGCAGCATCAAGCGTGCGCTGATCATAGGGGCGGGCGCTGACGACGGCGACGCTCAATGCATCGCGCCTTCGTGCCAGATGTTTAAGTTGACGCAGTCCGCCGGCGCGAAAGGCCTTTAGCCAGTGATCGAACGTTTGTTGATCGATATCCAGTTCAGCTGCAGCCTGATCGGGTTCGAGCGTGCCGGCCAGTACCTGGATGACAATGGATTCGATCTGCTCAAGCTGCATGGCCTTACTCCATTCAAGGGTCGTTTGTGTTGCTGGCCGACGTGATTTTCAAAATTTGTCCGGGGTTGGCATCGGTCAGGATATACAGCGCGCCGTCCGGATCGGTACGAATATCGCGCAGCCGCTGGTTGATTTCTGCAAACAAGATTTCTTCATCCACGATCTGGCCGTTCTCCAGATCCAGTCGGCGGACGTGACGATCCACCAGTGCGGTCACGAGCAGGTCGCCATCCCACTGCGGAAAGTGTGCGCCGCGATACAGCGTCATGCCCGAGGGCGCGATCGAGGGTGTCCAGACGTGCTCCGGATCGATCATGCCGGGGCGTGATTCATAGGGCGAGATGATCGCGCCGGAATAGTCAATGCCCTGGGTAGCGACCGGCCAGCCATAGTTTTCGCCTGCGCGTATCCGGTTGACTTCATCGCCGCCACGCGGGCCGTGTTCGTGCTGCCACAGCGTGTTCGTGGCGGGATCAAATACCAGCCCCTGGATGTTGCGATGACCGTAGCTGTAGATGTCGTCGAGTGCATCGACTTGACCCACGAACGGATTATCCGCCGGTATCGACCCGTCGCGGTGGATGCGTACAATCTTGCCGAAGTGATTATCCAGTCGCTGGGCCTGTTCACGGTAGTCGAAACCGTCGCCGAGCCCAATTGCGAGCGTACCGTCGCCAAGCCAGGCCATGCGGCCACCGTAATGTACCGGCGTATCCTTCATTGGTGAGGCTGTAAACAGGACTTCAACATCCGCCAGGCTCTGTTCCTGCAGGCGTGCGCGAACGATGCGTGTGGCGTTAGCGTCGCGATCGCCGTGGGCATAAGAAAGATAAATCAAATTGTTGTCGCTAAAGTCAGGGTCGACCAGCACTTCCAGCATGCCACCCTGGCTACTGGCAAATGCCTGCGGCACGCCGCTGACGGGTGAAGCCAGCAGTTCGTCGTTCTGAATCATGTGCAGGTTGCCCGCGCGCTCGGTCACGAGCATGCGTCCGTCGGGCAGAAAGGCCAGGCTCCACGGATGATTCAGGCCGTCGGCGATGGTTTCGATGCGATAATCGGCCGAGTTGCCGTGCTCAACCGAGCCGGTTTGTGCCTGTAGTGTGGCCGCACATAAAATAACGCCGGCAATGAAGCCAGCAAACATACCAGGGTTGATTGGGAATTGGTTTTTCATGGAAACAGTGTACCCTTCGCATGATGAACCTTTAAGTATGACCGGATAACATGACGATGAGATGGCTAAAAGTACTTCTGGCCTGGGCCATGGCGGTGGTAACGGCTGTTTTGCTCGGAAGCTTGCTGCAAACGCAGTTCAATCTAGCCGCGCTGCAGGCGCTGGAGGTGCCGGTTTCTCTGTCTCAGCGTATCTCCGCAACCTGGCATGACTGGACCCAATTTGCGCCGCTCTATGCGATTCTGATTGCAATCACTTTCCTGATTGCCTGGCTGGTGGCCGGTATGCTCCATCGTCTTTGGCCGGAATGGCGCACGGCCGTTTTTGTGCTCGCCGGCGGACTATCGGTTTGGGCCTTGCTCGTCATTATGGCGGGCGTGTTGCCGATTACACCCATCGCGGCCGCGCGCAGCGGTACGGGCGTGGCGGCGTTGAGCCTGGCTGGCGGTCTGGGAGGGTGGTTATACGCGAAGATGACGTTGGAAGTTGATTGAGCGTTTGCTGATTGATGATCTGATTTTTTATTCTTTCAAAGGAACTACAAAATCAAAGGCGTTGCGCTGCCCGCTTCGCTGGCTGATGCGCCTTACTTTTTCTCAGTATCCGAGCCCCTGAACTGAGTAGAAAGAACCCCACCCGCCGGAAAACCTAAACCAAGGTTCTGAACGAATTCCACTTCGATCTGCTTGAAGCCGCTCCAGCCCAGCGGTGTAAAGGCGCGATTTTTTTTGGGTACTTTTTTGTCGCAAGACACAAAAAAGTACCTCGCATCAGCTCACGCAGTGAGCGGCGAAATGTCTTTGACTCTAAGCTTTTGAAGCTATAGAAACGAACTCAAGAACCCGATCATCAATACGCTTCTAACATCTAACTCCGATCAGACCGACAATCCCACAGCCTGAAAATCCGAATCAAAACACAAATCGCAATCTAATCATCAAATCCATGTTCAATCAGCCAGTCCTCATCGCTATCCTCATTAATGTCTTCAAACAGGAACGTAGAAAGATAGCGCTCGCCCGTATCGGGCAGCATGGCCAGGATGGATGAACCCTGCGGCGCCTGGGCGGCGCATTTAAGCGCTGCGGCTACGGTACCGCCACCGGACAGGCCGGTGAAGATGCCTTCTTTGTGGGCCAGATCGCGTGCGGTATCGCGTGCCTCGTCATCGCTGACCGGAATGATTGCATCGGCGATTTCGGTGTTGAGCGTATCGGGCAGAAAATCAGGTGTCCAGCCCTGGATCTTGTGTGGCGTCCATTCCTTGCCCATCATCATGGCGGCCACTTCGGGCTCGGTGGCGATGATCTTGATGTCGGGCCGGGCGGTTTTGAGCATTTCACCGGCACCGGTCATGGTGCCGCCCGTGCCCCAGCCGGTAACGAAGTAATCCAGCTTATGGCCGGCGAAATCACGCAGAATTTCCGGGCCTGTGGTGTTGCGGTGATATTCGGGGTTGGCTTCGTTCTCAAACTGGCGCGCCAAAAACCAGCCGTTGCGTTCAGCCAGTTCCTTGGCTTTGCGCACCATGCCCGAACCGCGCTCGGCGGCCGGCGTTAAGATGACTTTGGCGCCGAGTGCGCGCATGAGCTTGCGGCGCTCAACCGAAAACGTTTCGACCATCAGCGCAACGAACGGGTAACCTTTGGCCGCACACACCATCGCCAGGGCAATGCCGGTGTTACCCGAGGTGGCTTCAACTACGGTTTGTCCGGGTTTGAGCTGGCCGCGGCGTTCGGCGTCTTCGATAATGCCGATGGCGAGCCGGTCCTTGACCGAGGCCATCGGATTGAAGAATTCGATCTTGACGAACAGTTCAACGTGTTCGGGCGCGAGTTGATTGATTCGAACAACAGGCGTGTTGCCGATGGTTTGCAGAATGTCTTGATAAATCATGGTTTGGGCAAATCCTTGATTTTTTTGATAATGATTAAAGGCGCACCTGTTTCGACCGAATTACCGGCGGCATGTTGCAAAAGACCGTGCAAATTGTCCCGATCTTTCAGGCAGAGTGCGTTTCTTAACGATACACCAGCTCGGCGCGTTCGACCGAATCCAGCGTTTGCATGGCGGCCATAAGTTCGGCGCAAGGCTGGATACGCCAGTCAGGCCCGAGCTTTAATCGGGTGCTGGCTTTGTCGTTGCAGTAATCGATCAGCACTGGAACGCTGCCGTTGCGGTATGGACGTAATGCCGCGGCCAGGTCTTGTTCAATTTCATTAATCTGCTGGGCTGGCGCGAGATGCAGATGCAGACAACGCGCGAAGCGAGCGCGCGCATCATCGAGGCTGATGACCTGCTCGGCGACCATACGGAATCCGCCGTTGAAATCGTCGATATCCACTTTGCCGCTGACGACAATCACTTCGCCACTGTTGAGCAGGTGCGAAAAATCGCTGAGGAAACGTTCGAACACAGCCACTTCAAGCTTTGCACTGCCGTCGTCGATAGCGACGAACAGGCCATTCCTGCTGCGTCTCGATGCGCGCACCATGCCCGCCAGCGTCATTGGTGTGCCGAAGTTGCGGCGTTTACGTGGCGCGTCGTCGCCGCCAAATTCTGATGCGCTCGGCGCCTTGATTCGATGGCATAGATCGCCGAGTCGGCAACTGACGAAGCCGGCCAGTTCGTCGCGAAGGTCATCCATCGGATGCCCAGTCAGATACAGCCCCAGCGCTTTGTGCTCGGCATTTAGACGCTGCAGCGTCGTCCACGGTGCTACCTCGGGCAAGCTGTCGTCGAAGCTGCCGGTCGTCGAGGCTGCGCCAAACAGGCTGGCCTGACCGGCCTCGGCATCGCTTTGATGACGTTCGGCCGTGGCCCAGGCATCGGGCAGCGCCTGAATCAGCGCCGATTGATTGGCTGAAATCGATTCGAACGCGCCGGCCCGAATCAGTGTTTCAATCTGCTTGCGTGTAATCTTGGCCAGCTCCAGACTGCGCAGCATCTGGCCGAGGCTTTCGAAGCGGCCACCGCGTTCGCGCACGGCCAGAATGTGTTCGATGACCGCTTCGCCCATGCCCTTGATCGCGCCGAGGCCGTAGCGAATTGAGCCGCTTTCGACTTGAAAGCGGTATGCAGAGTGATTGATATCGGGCGGCAGTAGCTTGAGCCGCATCGCGCGACAGTCTTCAATTAAATTTGCGATCTTGTCGGTGTGATCGAGGTCGGCCGACAGCACGGCAGCCATGAATTCGGCCGGGTGATGTGCCTTGAGCCAGGCCGTTTGATAGGCGACCAGCGCATACGCGACCGAATGCGACTTATTGAAGCCGTAGCCGGCAAATTTTTCAATCGAGTCGAACAGACTTTTGGCATCGTGCGGCTCGACGCCGTTCTTTTGCGCACCTTCGATGAAAACCGCGCGCTGATCGGCCATGATCTGCGGATCTTTTTTGCCCATGGCTTTACGCAGAATGTCGGCCGAGCCCAGCGTATAGCCGCCGACGGTCTGAGCGATCTGCATGACCTGTTCCTGATACAGAATTACGCCGTAGGTGGGTTTCAGAATTGGTTCGGTCAGCGGATGTGGATAGTTCACCTTGGCGCGGCCGTGTTTGCGTTCGACATAGTCATCGACCATGCCAGCATCGAGCGGGCCGGGGCGGAACAGCGCCACGGCCGCCACGATATCGTCAAAGCTATCGGATGGTGCCGCCGTGTGCGAGGACAATTTCTTGGGCAATGGCCAGACCTAAGCCAGAGCCGCTGGTCATGTTGTC
>JBCCHH010000103.1:0-6265 GCA_039028855.1 Pseudomonadota bacterium
ACCGCAGCAGTTTGCCCAAAGCCAGCGCTGGAAAAACGGCGAGCTGCCTTCAAGTATCGACTGAAGCGCACTGAAAAAAACCGATTCCAGCGCCATCGCGCTGCTATTGGAATGGCAATCCTGGGCGCAGGTCCGGGGCCAGAACATCGATTTTTTGAACCCACCCGACACGCTGCGCACGATTGCGAGCTTGAGTCAGGTTGAATCCCTATTGGGCTGGAGTGAATCCGTATGAAATCCGCTACCGCGAAAACCGCTTATCGCTTACTGTTGAGCGTGGTGATGGTCCTGCTGATCAGCGCCTGCGCGACCACCGCACCGCCGCCTGAGGAGCGTCATGCAGCCGATCCCTGGGAACCGTTCAACCGCAATATGTACTCATTCAACCGCACTGTCGACAAGGCCATTTTGCGCCCGATTGCACGCGGCTACACCGCAATCACGCCCGATCCGGTCGAACGCGGCATCAGCAATATCTTCGATAATATTCAGTCGATGCCGGTCATCCTGAATCTGCTGTTGCAAGGCGAGCCGGCCGATGCCGGGCGCATGTTCGAGCGGTTCTTCGTCAATACCGTGTTTGGTCTGGCCGGCATCTTTGATGTCGCCACCGAGGCCGGCCTGCCCGATTACGACGAAGATTTCGGCCAAACGCTGGCCGTTTGGGGCTGGCAGGACAGCCGTTACCTGGTGCTGCCCTTGCTCGGACCATCGACCGTTCGCGACGCCCTGGGTCGACCCGTTGACGGCGTTGCCGACCTGCCGTGGAACGAAGTCACCGACGGCCGAGCCTATCTCTGGGGTGTCAACCTGATCGAAACGCGCGCCCGTCTGCTGCCGCGCGAAGCACAGCTTGAAGAAGCCTTCGATGAATACCTGTTTATCCGCGATGCCTGGCTGCAACGGCGCGATTTCCAGATCACCGGCGAATCGGAAACGCCGGATTATGAAGCATTTCTGGAAGAAGCACCTTAACAGCCTTCGATAACTGAAACGACAAAATCACCACAAAATAGCCGGCTCATGGCCGGTTGTTCTGCATGAATCACTTTGTGGGTGTAATTTAGCGGCGTTTCACTTATCGCAGTTCTTCAATCGTGCCACCTTCGGGCGCATCGGCCCAGATTCGCTGCGGTTGATTGCCAATCAGGATTAAGCCGCCGGCTAGGCGCGCACCACCATCCGGGCTGTACTCAAAACGATAGCTGCGGTGCAGACGCCAGCCACCGGTCGCGAGTCGACGCGGCCGCATCCGCACGAGCGCTACGGTTTGGTCAAGCAGTTGCCAGCCCTGGCGCTGACAGAACAGGCGCGCAAGTGTCCGCGCCCGATCACGTGCCTGGACCGAAACCCACCACCACAGGCAAACCGTGCCGAGCAGCAGAATAAATGGAATGGTGCCAGACAGGCTGTTCATGATTGACTTGGAGACGTCGCGGAAGCCGCACGATTTTTTAGCAATACATAGACCGCGCCGGTGCCGCCGTCTGAATGCGGCGCAGTTGCAAATGCCAATACCGACGGATGCCGGCTGAGCAGGCGTGCAGTCAGCGCTTTCAAGCGCGGCCCGGCCGGGCCCGAGCGCAGACCCTTGCCGTGAATGATCTTGACGCAGCTATAGCCGCTATTGAGCGATTCATGCAGAAAAACACGAATCGAACGACTCGCCGCCTCGACGTTCATCTGGTGCAGATCCATTTCATCCTGCACCCGCCAATAGCCCCGCCGCAGACGCTTGAGTAGGCGTGTTTGCAGCCCCGGCCGCAGCCATAACAACTCTTCACCCGTTTCAAGCGAATCAAACATCGCGTCCAGTGCTGGATCGGCTGCGGATAAATCCTGCAATACCTGCTGCTCATCGGCCTCGCGCATGGCCGGGCGCGGCTGCACGCGGGCCGGACGCGACTGGCTGCGCTGCGAATGAATCCGCCGCACCGGGCCGACGGCTTCGCGAAACAGCTTCAGATCGTCGTCTTCATCATCTTTACTATTCATATGAAATGCGATCCGAGGAACAAGCGAATGAATATGCATCTATGCGCGGCTTTTTGACCTTCAGCGGCGCGCAAAAGGCGCTAATCCATTATAGTGTTCGATCTTCCCGCAGAGTCTTGTCAAGAGCGCATAAAGCGATGCATATTCTGATTAGCAACGACGATGGTCTGGATGCACCGGGCATTCGTTTGCTGGCCGAGAAAATTGGCCAGAACGTTGAAAAAATTACCGTTATTGCTCCTGATCGCGACCGTTCCGGAGCGAGTAATTCACTCACACTGGATCGCCCGATTCGGGTCCATCAGCGCGAGCATAATATCTTCAAAATCTACGGCACGCCGACCGATTGCGTACACGTCGGCATCACCGGCCTGCTCGACGAAGAGCCGGACATGGTCGTCTCAGGCATCAATGCGGGTGCCAACATGGGCGATGATGTGTTGTATTCGGGCACCGTCGCGGCAGCCATGGAAGGCCGCTTTCTGGGCCTGCCGGCCATGGCCGTCTCGCTGGCTTATGCCGAAGGCAGACCACATCACTACGCGAGCGCCGCACATGCCGCGGTGCTGCTGATGAAGCACTTGATCGCCGAGCCGCTGCCGGCCGACACAATTCTAAACGTCAACGTGCCTGATCGCCCCTGGCAAGAAATCCAGGGTTTTGAAACGACCCGACTTGGCCATCGCCACCGTGCCGATAATGTGATTCCGATCGAAGACCCGCGCGGCCGCTCGTTTTTCTGGATTGGCGCGGCTGGTGATGAAGACGATAACGGCCCCGGCACCGATTTCAACGCGATCAATCGCGGCTACGTTTCGGTCACGCCGATTCATACCGACCTGACCCGCTATCAGGCGCTCGATCCGGTCGGCCAGTGGGTACAGCAAATCCAGCTCACCGAAGCCATCGACTGATGAACGCGCGCAGCGTCCGTGGCATCGGCATGACTTCAGACGGCACGCGCCGCAGACTGATACAACAACTGCGCTCGCGTGGCGTGCGTAATGAGTCCGTACTCGACGTGATTGCCAACACGCCACGGCATGTGTTTGTCGACGAAGCGCTGTCGAGCCGCGCATATGAAAACAGCGCGCTACCGATTGGCCGCGGACAAACCATTTCACAACCCTGGGTCGTTGCATTGATGACCGAAGCCGTGCTGCGACCCACACAGGGCGCACACAAAGATAGCATCAACGCGCGCAACCGCCATCTAGTGAAAGTGCTCGAAATCGGCACCGGCTCGGGCTATCAGGCCGCGATACTGGCCAAACTGGCCGACCAAGTATTCACCACCGAACGCATCGGCGAGCTGTCACGTCAAGCCAAGCAGCGGCTGCATGGGCTCAAGATTCATAACGTATACGCACGCCATGCCGACGGCCTGGCCGGCTGGCCCGGCCAGGCACCGTTCGATGCGATTGTCGTCACGGCCGGCGGACATTTGCCCGAAGCACTGTTCGATCAGCTGTCCGAAGACGGTGGGGTGCTGGTCGCGCCGGTTGCGGCTGCCGGTGGTTCACAACATCTGATTCGCTTTCAGCGCAATCAGGATTCAATCGAGCGTGAAGACTTGGGCGAAGTCAGCTTCGTACCGCTGCTGGAAGGCCTGGAACACTAAGCCATGCCCGCGTTTTAGTACGATGCGTATTTTTCAACCCGTGTACGACCGCGTATTGCGCTGGTCGCGCCATCGCCACGCCGAGCGCTACCTGATCGGCATGAGCATGGCCGAGGCCACGTTCTTTCCGGTTCCACCCGACGTGATGCTTGCGCCGATGGTACTGGCCAACCGCAGCAAAGCCTGGCGACTGGCATTTCTGACCACGCTGGCTTCGGTCATCGGCGGTTTGATCGGTTACCTAATCGGCTGGCTTGCGTTCGAAGCCGTATTCCCGATCATTGAGCGCATCGGCTACGATGACACTTATCAGAAAGCGGTCGAAGCATTTGAAAACTATGGCTTGTGGCTGGTGGTCGTGGTTGGCTTTACCCCGATTCCGTACAAGATCATCACAATCGCAGCCGGCGCGCTGTTAATGCCACTGCCATTGTTTATTCTGGCCAGTTTTATCGGTCGCGGCGCACGTTTCTTCCTCGTTGCGGTCTTGATCTATGCCGGTGGTAAATCCATCGCCGAAAAACTGCGCGACTGGGTCGATGCCATTGGCTGGGCCGTGGTCGCACTGGCTATTATTATTGGACTCATCCTCTGGCTGCTATAGCGATGGTTCAATCCGTGAAACTGCAAAAACCGTGAGATTACTGAGCGCCACTGTTACTGTTTGCCTACTGACGCTGCTGACTGCCTGCGGCGCACCGGGCCCAATCATGCCGAGTGATCGCAGCACGGTCGAGCGCAATAGCCAGGCCAGGCCGTCAGCGTATCGCGTTGTGCGCGGCGATACGCTCTACTCGATTGCGTTTCGTTACGGACTCGACTGGCGTGAAATTGCACAAACCAACAACATTCCCCCGCCTTACACCATTCGCGTTGGACAGAACCTTGAGCTTGGATCACAATCCACCGCGCCTGCGCAGCGCCGATTCAGCGGCAGACAAGACCCTCTGCCCGGCGAGACCGGTACCATTGGTTCTGTACCACGCAGGGTCGAATCAAGAACGATTAGCAGCGCTAGTGAAACGACGCAAGATGAGACGTCCGCTGCTTCGGATAGCGACACTTCAATCACCCCCAACGTGGCGGACAGTTCGGATGAACCTACTGTTCAGCCCAGCATCCAGACAGAACCGGCGGTCATCGCTGCACCATCACCGAACACATCATCCAATCGCGGCTCACGCTCAACGACTCCGGCAACTGATATCCAAACCTCCGGCAACGGCCGTAGCGTCGCCGGTACCACCTGGTTCTGGCCTACCGGAGGCCAGCTTGCACGTAGATTCAACGCCAACGATACGCGCAAAGGCATCCATATCGCCGGCGAACAGGGCCAAAGCATACGCGCCACCGCCGATGGCGAAGTGGTTTACAGCGGCAACGGCCTGATTGGCTACGGCGAACTCATCATCATCAAACACTCGGACAGCATGCTGTCGGCTTACGCACACAACCGTCAGCGTCTGGTCGAGCAAGGCGACCGCGTCAGCGCCGGTCAGCGTATTGCGAGTATGGGGGAATTTGAGCCGAATCGACCCTTACTGCATTTTGAGATTCGGCGCAATGGCCAGCCGGACGATCCATTGAAGTATCTTCCGCCAAAATAGATTCGATGTTTGGAAGCGATATCATCTCGCTTGCCAAATAAAGGCTCCCAGTACCCTGCGATCCTCACTCGCCAACACGTTGAACGTCCGCGCGGCGGCGGCTAAAGTCATCACCTCCAGACCGACACCGCGCTTTAAAAACTCAAGCTGAATGTCACGCGGCGGAAATTTCAGTTCTCGACCGCTGGCCAGGATCACGACCTCCGGTTTGCGCTCAAAAATGGGCTGCAGATGATCGACGGCAAACTCATCAATCGACGCTACCGGCCAATGCTCGACACCTTCCACGGGCGTCAGCAGAATGCTTTGGGTATATTCCTGCTGCCCCACGCGCACGTAGTTCGGACGCAGGGAGTGGATGACGTGGAGTTCATTACTGCGGTGTTCGGTTAACTGCATCGGGCGTTGTTGTTAGCGTAAATTGTTTAGGGAAGCTGAATCTGGCTTCTATCCGGATTGGGGCGATAGAAACAGGCGATCTGTCCGATTTTCTGAACTAATTCAGCTTTGGTTTCTTTGCTGATCGATTCGATCCATTCACCGCGCTGCTCACGTTCGCCGCGTAACTTGATTTTGATCAGTTCGTGGCTATCCAGCGCCAGTTCGATTTCAGACTTTACGTTCTCGGTCAAGCCCTGATCCGCCACCATGACCACCGGTGAGAGTTGATGACAACGACCGCGCAGAAAGCGGATTTGTTGATTGTTCAGCATAGGTTGTATTCGTTACAGATGAAAGTTAATTTTATCACCCGCCGTATAGGGTTTCGTGCGACTCGCGTGAATGCGATAATTATTGTTTTGGTTGTACTACGTCAAAGCACAGATGAGCGGCAAACGCTGGCTGCAGCGCCAATCCAACGATCCTTACGTCAGGCAGGCACGGGCCGATGGCTATCGCTCGCGCGCAGCATACAAACTCAAGGAGCTCAATCAACGCGATCGACTATTCAAAAAGGGCATGCGTGTAGTCGACCTGGGCGCCGCACCGGGTAGTTGGTCGCAGGTAGCGATTGAGCAGATCGGGGAACGCCAGGGCACCG